>JAJZBP010000172.1 GCA_021798855.1 Bacillota bacterium | reverse complement strand
TCCGATCTCTCCATGTTTGGTTCCCCTCCCTGAGTTGAGGTGGGAATGGCCAGCCCGTAAAGCGGGGAAATAGGGACCCCCTCCCTCCTCGCCTGATGCGGGGGACACGGCGCAAGCACCGCGGACCGCGCGAAGCGCGACGAACGGTTTCACTCCTGTATTTAAGGTGGCATAGAACGGCTTGCCGTTCTATGCCGAAGGGGGGGAGCCTTGCCGCTGCGTGCCCTCGGCACGTTGGGCACGCCCTTTCACCTAGCATCTGGAACTTCCGCCGCGCTTGCGCGGTCCGCTTGGCCGCTGGGCGGTGTCCCCATTTCAAGGGAGGGAGGGGTTCCTAATAGGTCTCCTCTTCTGGTTGAGGGAGGGGGCACCAAACTGACCAGATCCAGTTTTTATCGGTATTTCAAGGCCTTATCACCAGATCCCAGACCGGCGATGGGAGATGCAATTGTGGCTGGCCGTAGCCGTTAAAATCGCTTTGGGACCCTGTCGAACACATTATAGCATATGGAAACCAGATCCTATATAATCGTTTTTGAGAAACTTGAACGATTTTAAGTATGACCATCTGACTGGCGACGGTACGCGTCGGCGTTTGGTTTCGCCAGTCAGAAGATAGGGGGCACTGACCGAGGTCTGCGGCCGGTGCGTGTGTCGATTTTATTTGGCGAACTGTGCTATAATTTCACCCGGGTGGCGCATCGCACTGCCGGGAGGTATTGAGCCGTGGCCCTGAAGAGAATATTGCCGTTTTTAGTGGCAGTGGTTTTGGTGGGAGGCGGCTTTTGGTATTACGAAGCCAACGCAGGGGGCTCCGCGTCCACCGGCCGGGAGGTGCCGGTGGGATCGCAACAAGGGGTTGGGGTTGGTATGTTGGCACCGGAATTCTCCCTCCCCGGGTTGTTGGGTGGTACAACGGTCAGCCTGCGATCCCTCTTGGCCGAAGGTCGTCCGGTCTACTTGAATTTCTGGGCCACTTGGTGCCCAAGCTGCAAACACGAAATACCCGACATCAAGCGGATTCAAACGACATACGGGAACCGGGTTACCATCGTAGGCGTGGATGAGTTCAACAGCGAAGCCGGCTTGGCTGCGGTGAAAAAATTCATCCGTAAGCACGGAATGAACTACCGGATTGTCTTGGATACCAATAACCAAGTGGGCAACGAGTACCTGGTGACGGCACTGCCGGTCAGCGTGTTCATCAGTCCCCACGGGGTGATCCGACAGTACAATCTGGGAGCGATGAACTATGCGGATTTGCAAGCGGCGATGAACCTGGTGTTGAACTCATGAAAAACATATTCTTCAGGGATCCGGCGCAAAAGGTGCAGTTTGCTCGTGTTGTTGCCTGGCGATGGAAGAGAGCGGCAAGCCGTTATCTTTCGGAACGGTGGCCTTCCCCAAAGTGACGCCGGCAATTTGGGCATCCTTCCCCATTTGCGGACAAAGGAGCGACGGGGCGTTTTCTGAAGCGGAGGCATTTCCCTTATGATTCCACTGCGAAAAGTCCTTTTTGCCCAAGACACCACTCAAAACTGCTATATATAGTTGCATATTCGCGATATAGCTACTATATATCGTAGCAACCGAACAAGCTTGCGGGTTGATGCAGTGGAATCACTTATGAAAAGAGGACACCACGCAAGCGCGGCGTATCGGTACGCGGCCCCCCCGTACGCGTCTCCCGTCGTGAGCAACCTGCGTGCGGGGCCGTCATGCAACGACGCCATCCTCAATTTGCCGTGGTTTCTATCGCCCAAAAGGAGAACTTATCATGCGTATCGGTGCCCACATGACCATTTCCAAGGGGATGACCGCAGCCATCCGCGATGCCCTTTCCATCAATTCCGGAGCATACCAGTTTTTCACCCGCAACCCGCGGGGGGGTGGGGCCAAGACCCTGCAGGAAGACGACCTGCGGTTGGGATGGGAGTTGTTGGGGGAAACGGGGGTAATCCCCGTGGCCCACGCGCCTTACACCGTAAATTTGATTTCTCAGAAAGAGGAGACGGCGGCCTTCGCTCTGCGTACCGTGCGCGAGGATTTGGAAAGGACGGCGCGGCTCGGTTCATCCTACTTGGTTCTCCATCCGGGGGCTCACCAAGGTGCGGGTGAGGATGAAGGGTTGAAACGGCTGGTTGCCGCCTTGGACCGGGTGTGGGGCGAAGACTGTGCCGGCGAAACCATGATTCTTTTGGAAACCATGGCGGGGCAGGGAAGCGAAATCTGCTCTTCCTTCGAGAGCATGGGCTGGGTCTTCACTCACGTCAGCCGCCCGGAACGCCTGGGAGTCTGCCTGGATACCTGTCACGTGACGGCGGCCGGTTACAGCCTTGAGGGTGGCGGGTTGGAGGAGACCATGGATAAGTTTCAAGAAACGGTGGGTTTGGAACGCCTGCGAGTGATTCACCTGAACGACTGCAAATATCCGCGGGGCAGTCGGCGGGACCGCCACGCGGGGCTTGGTGAGGGGTGCCTGGGTTGGGAGACCATCGTTGGGATCGTATCCCACCCTACCGTTCGGGAGTTGCCCTTTATCCTCGAAACTCCTCGGGATCTCCGGGGCTGGGCGGAGGAGATCCGGGGGTTGAGCGCGCGCCTTGGGCGCTGAGGGTCAGTTTATGCTCCGTCCCCCTCAGAACACGGGTGATGTTTGCCCGGTGGCGGTAAAAAATGAACAGGACCGCCAGGATCGAAACCGCCAAGAGATAGCCTGATCGACTCGAAATAAAAAGGTAAATGGGCAGGGCCAAGCTACCCAAAAGGGATCCGAGGGAAACGTACCGGGTGACGGCGACGACGGCGACGAACACCGTCAGGGCGACCAGGGCACCGACCGGAGACAGGGCCAGGAAAACGCCCAAGGTGGTGGACACTCCTTTTCCGCCTCGAAAACGAAGCCAGAAAGACCAGTTGTGTCCGGCGACGGCGGCAAGCCCCCCGAAGATGGCGGTGGGGAGGAAGCCGTGTCCGAGGGTGCCGCCGAGTTCTACTCCGACCACCCCTTTCCCCACGTCAACCAAAAATACCAGCAACGATGGAAGGGGACCGGCGGCGCGCAGGACGTTGGTGGCGCCGGGATTGCCGCTGCCGACTTCCCGGATGTCCACTCCCTTCCATACCTTGGTCAGCCAGAAGGCGGTGGGGATGGAACCGATCAGATAACCGCCTGCGGCAGCCAATAAAACCGGCAACATAAAATCCTCCTGTTGTGTTTTTTAGATGGCGTTCGGAATCAAAATGAACATACCGCTGCCGGGTATACCTTGTCAACTCGGCAATAGGGTGGGCGTTCCGCCCGGGGATCCACCGGTACTTGGATTTGGGTGGAACATAGCGGTTCGAACCATGGCCCGGGCGCGTGGCTCCGGGTTTGTTTTTTCAATTGCGCAAGGGACAGAAGGAAAACGGTTGGCCTGCTCACTGTGTCAACTGCGGTGAATGGGGGTGTTCAATGCGGGATGCGATCATAATAATAGGGGAGCTACAGCCGGTGGCCAACCGTGTTTTATGGATTTGTGCATATTGACAAGGCCAAGAAAATTATGGTACTCTTCCTCGGAGAAGGTCAAAGAAGGTCAATGAGTTGGTGCCAAGTTGGAGGAGTGTCATGTCCCTTGCCGACCGGATTGAGGCATATCTGAAGGAATGCCTGCAAGCGGAGCCAAAGGGTTGCTTGGAAATCCAGCGCCGTCGGTTGGCTGGCTTTTTTGGTTGTGCGCCGTCCCAAATCAACTACGTTTTGGCCACTCGTTTCACTTTTGAAAAGGGATATCGGGTTGAGAGCCGAAGGGGAGGAGGGGGGTATTTGCGGATCAGGTGTATTCGCTTGGTCGGAGATGCCCTCGGAAGGATTGGAACCATGGGAGGAGAAATTTCCCGGGATACAGCCGAACGGATTTTGACCAGTCTAGCGGGGGAAGGGGTTTTGACCCGCAGGGAAGCGGCTTTGGTCGGGGCCGTCATGAATTCGGTGCCGTCGTCGGTGGCGGGAGGCGAAGCCAGAGCACTGATCTTGCGGGCGGCGTTGCAGGCAATCCTGGATGACGTGTGAGTGCAGTCGGCGCTGTGGTTTGTTTTTCGTCAATCGGGAGTTGGCCAACTGTGTGCGGACCGGCCTGCGTGGCCGGAGGGAAAGGTGAGCATTGGAGGCTGCCGGCGTAACCATAACTCCATAGGGTGGGGAGAGATTCGACAATGCTTTGCCAGGAATGCGGGGAACGGGTGGCCACGGTTCACGTCACCAGAATCATCAACGAGCTACAGCAGGACCACTTCTTATACGAACTACGAGCCCGGGAACAACGAGAATTGGGGCTCTTCGCCGATCCCAAGTTCTAAATCCACCAGTTTCTGGCCGGTATTTTGGGGGCCGGTGAAGGTGGGCATGCTTCGGCTCAGACTACTGTTCCCGGGCAGGAGTGTTCCGCGTGCGGTATGACCTACCAGGAATTCAGCAAGGGGGGGCGGTTGGGTTGTCCGGCCTGTTACCAACATTTTGCCGATAACCTGGAACCGTTGCTCAAACGCATTCATGGTTCGGCGGTGCATACGGGGAAGGTGCCGGTGCGCAGCGGCGGGACCATTCGACTGAAAAGGGAAATCGCGG
>JAJZBP010000171.1 GCA_021798855.1 Bacillota bacterium | reverse complement strand
GGAGTGACTGGAGTCGTGTATCCCGAAGGCTACGGGCAGAGAAAGTCCGTGGTCGGCGTCCCTCCGAGGGAAGTCGAGGCAGGGGGATACCCCTATCCTCGGTGGCACCTACTCAGCCCTCCGCTGGGCAAGGCCCGCCGTGGGATGGTTTAGCTTCGGCTCCGGGGCGAGATTCCCCGGCGCAAATGGTCGGGAAAACTGTTCGCCCGGCGTCTTGACAATTACGAGCGGGAAACTGCAAGTATTGTCGAGTTTTCAGGAACGGTGGAGACGATTGACCAATTGGAATACCTGCTTTCCCTGGGTTGCGACGAAGTCCAGGGTTATTTTTACAGCCGCCCGTTGCCACCCGGGGAGGCGGCGGAGTTTTTGCGGCGGTCGCGGGAAGCGGGGATGGCGGTTAGGTGGCCGCCGGCGGACGGCTAGGGATCTGGTGAAAAAGGCCAACCGGGAGCGGACGCCCCCGGGAGCGGGGGGAAAGTTCCGGAAAAAGAAAAAACCCGCCTGCGCGGTCGTCGTCCTGGTCGGGCGCTAAGGAAGGGTTCGGCTCCGTACATACGCCCGTCGCCGTTGGCGAGGGCAAGGAACAGACCTCCGCCGAACCCTTGGACGCCCAGTTCGCCACCGGGGGTGGCTCCCGTGCTATAAAGGAAGGGTTCGGCTCCGTACAATGGCCCGTCGCCGTTGGCGAGGGCAAGGAACAGACCTCAAGCGTGGCGCCGAGGACCGTTGCCAAACGTGGAGTGAAGCTCCGGGATTGCACTCGCTTCGCGAAGGAAAGCAGAGGAACCCTCCGCTTCACTCTCCACCGGACGCTTCGCGGTCGTACCAAACCCTTGGACGCCCGGTTCGCCACCGGGGGTGGCTCCCGTGCTATAAAGGATGCTTGGGGTCACCGTGTTCGCAGGGATGAGCCAGCTCCAGGGAAAAATAATCGCCCCAGGTGTCGACGCAGTCCGGGCAAAGGGCCACCCCCCGGCCGATGTTCAGGCGATGCAGGCTCACGCCAGTCTCCTCCGGGTTGGCGCCGCAAGCGGCGCATTCGCCCAATTCGGGCAAGGTCCGTTCCATCATCCTCCTCCCCCCTCCACAATTGATTATATACCACGGGAACCAATAATTGCAAGTGGCAGTTTCGGCTTTTTGGCTTGAGCCGAAATTTTTAAGGTGGTGCCTTTGCAAACTTCTTGACACGGGGGGGAGATTATAATAGGATATTGAAAACCGAGTAGGTTACTCAGAATTCCGGGGTGATGCGTGACGAAACTCACCAGCAAGGGCAAGTACGGGGTCAAGGCCATGTTCGAACTGGCCATGCAGGAGGGGACGACGCCGATTTCGCTGAAACAGGTGGCCGGGCACCAAGGGCTTTCGGAGAACTACCTGGAACAGTTGATGGGTTCCCTGCGTCGCGCGGGGTTGGTGCAGAGCATCCGGGGAGCACAGGGAGGATACCTCTTGGGAAGGACGCCGGAGCGGATCACCACCGGCGACATCATTCGCGCCCTGGAGGGGCCGATCTCGGTTGCCGACTGCGCCGTCGAGGACGGGCGGGTGGTGGAACACTGCGGCGACCCGGAGGGGTGCATGGCCAAAGAGGTTTGGGTCAGGGTCAGCGAATCCATCGCCAACACTCTGGACTCGATCACCTTGGCGGATCTGTGCCGGGAGGCCAAGGAACGTCAGGGGATGTACTACATTTGAGTGGAGTGGGTCGTCAGTTGCGAACGGAATCAAAAGACGTCTACCTGGACCACGCGGCCACCACCCCGGTGGACCCGGCGGTGGCGCGGGCCTCGGTGGACTGCATGGAGCGGGGTTTCGGGAATCCTTCCAGCCTCCACGCCTTCGGGCGGGCGGCCAGGCACGCCATGCAGGAGGGTCGGGAAAAGGTGGCGGCCCTGATCGGCGCCGCCTTCGAGGAGATCGTCTTCACCAGCGGAGGCACCGAGGCCGACAACCTGGCCCTTCACGGCGCGGCCGAGGCCCGGCGCGAACGGGGTGACCACCTGATCGTTTCCGGCATCGAGCACCATGCCGTTTTGGAGACGGCCGGGGAATTGGAGGGACGCGGTTTCCGGGTCACCCGCCTGCCGGTGGACGGCGACGGGCTGGTCGACCCGGAGGAGGTCCGGCGGGCGATCACTTCCCGGACCGTCCTGATCTCGGTGATGCTGGCCAACAACGAAGTGGGAACCATCCAGGAAGTGGCGGCCATCGGGAGGATCGCCCGGGAGCGGGAGGTGCTTTTCCACAGCGACGCGGTGCAGGCCGCCGGCAGCATCCCGGTGGACGTGGGCCGACTGAACGTGGACCTGCTCTCCGTCTCCGCCCACAAGCTTTACGGACCCAAGGGCATCGGCGCCCTCTACGTCCGCAAAGGCGTGCGTCTTGAGCCCCTGCTCCACGGTGGAGGCCAGGAACGGGGCCGGCGGGCCGGCACGGAGAACCTGCCGGGGATCGTCGGTTTCGGCGTGGCGGCCGAACTGGCGGTGGCCAAGCGGGAGGAGCGGGCGGCCCGCGCCGCCTCCCTGCGGGACCGTTTGGTGGCGGGCGTGTTGGCTCAAATTCCCGATGCCCGTCTCAACGGGCACTCAACCAAAAGGCTCCCCGGCAACGCCCATTTCTCTTTCCTGGGGGTCGAGGGCGAGGCCATCCTCCTGAATCTGGATTTGGAGGGCATCGCCTGTTCCAGCGGGTCGGCCTGCGCCTCGGGCACAACGGAACCGTCCCACGTGCTGACGGCGATGGGGCTGCCGGGGGAGTGGGCCGGGGGCAGTGTACGGCTGACGCTGGGGGAGGCCAACGACGCCGGGGACGTGGACCGGGCGTTGGAGGTGTTGCCGCGGGTCGTCGCCAAGTTGCGGCGGCTGTCGCCGGTTTATCCCAACTGAGCAAAATACGGCGCTAACGGAGGCGAGCTTATGTACAGCGACAAGGTGATGGACCATTTCAACAACCCGCGCAACGTGGGGGAGATCGCCGGGGCGGACGGGGTCGGTCAGGTGGGCAACCCCAGTTGCGGCGACATCATGAAGATTTTCATCAAGGTGGACGACAACCGGATCACCGATTGCAAGTTCAAGACCTTCGGTTGCGGGGCGGCCATCGCCACCTCCAGCATGGTGACGGAAATGGTCAGGGACAAGACGGTCGAGGAGGCCATGAACATCTCCAACCGGGCGGTGGCGGAGGCGCTGGACGGCCTGCCGCCGGTGAAGATGCACTGTTCGAACCTGGCGGCGGACGCGCTGCACGCGGCCATCGAGGATTACCGCCACCGGAGCAAGGCCGAGGCCTGAGGGGGCCGGCCCGGCCGCCGCAGGCGAAGGGAGCCGGTTCCCGTTTCCCGGAGGCCGGCGGCGGCGACCGTTCCCCGGAGGCCGGCGCGGTGGCCCGTTTCGCCCCGTCGCACCGTCGGACGCAGTCTGGCCGCGCTCTCCCGCGAGGGAGGAAGCGGCTTTTTTCCGGTTGGGGAGAGGGTGAATAAATGCTGGTTTTCGTCGCCATGAGCGGCGGAGTGGATTCGGCGGTGGCCGCCGGCCTCCTGCGTCGGGATGGGCACCGGGTGGTTGGGCTGACCATGGACCTCTGGCCCAAGTCTGAGGGCGGCGGGCGGGAATGCTGCTCCCTGGCGGCGGTGGAGGACGCGCGCCGGGTGGCCGCGGCCCTCGGCATCCCCCATTACACCTGGAACCTGCGGGAAGCCTTCCGCGACGAGGTGGTCCGGCCCTTCCGGGAGGAGTACCTGGCGGGACGCACCCCCAACCCGTGTCTGGAGTGCAACCGGAGGGTCAAGTTTCGGCATTTGTGGCGGCGGGTGAGCGCCGCGGGGGGGGCGTTTTTGGCCACCGGCCATTACGTTCGCCTGGAACGGGAGGAGGGAGGCGGCCACCGCCTCTTCCGGGCTCTCGACCAAGCCAAAGACCAAAGCTATGCCCTCTACGCCCTCACCCAGGCCGACCTGTCCCATTTGCTTTTTCCCCTGGGGACGTGGCGCAAGGCCGAGGTGCGGCGGCTGGCCCGGGAAATGGGCCTGCCGGTGGCGGACAAGCCCGAGTCGCAGGAGATCTGTTTCGTGCCCGGCGACTACCGGGACCACCTGCGGCAGGAGGCCGGTGAGCGCATCCAACCTGGTCCCTTCCTGGACCGGGCGGGTCGGGTGCTGGGCACCCACCGGGGGCTGCCCTTCTACACGGTGGGGCAGCGCCGGGGCCTGGGCCTGGGCCTGGCCGCGGGCGGTCCGCCCGGCCCCCTCTACGTGACGGAGATCCGGGCCGCGGACAACGCGGTGGTGGTGGGTGAAGCGGCGGATCTCTACCGGCGGGAGGTGCGCCTGGAACAGGTCAGTTACGTGACCGGGCCGCCGCCGGACGGGACGGAGGTGGAGGCGTGCGTCCGTTACCGGGGTTCCCGGGAGACGGCGACGCTGCACTCGTCCGGTGACGGGGCCGCATTGCGCTTCCGGCGCCCGGTGCGGGCGCCGGCGCCGGGGCAGGCGGCCGTTTTTTACCGCGGCGAAGAGATGCTGGGCGGAGGCATAATCACGTCGCCGGTGGGGAAGGATAGCGCCACCCGCGATTTCGATCAAAGGTAGGGTTCGGCTTCGTACATGCGCCCGTCGCCTGGAGCGTGGCGCA
>JAJZBP010000170.1 GCA_021798855.1 Bacillota bacterium | reverse complement strand
AAAAGAGCCTGACCCGTAAAATGCGGGAGGTGGCCCTCGCCCTATTGATCACCCGTACTTTTCCCAAGGATGAGATCCTGAACCTTTACCTGAACGAGGTGTACTTTGGGCAAGGCGCTTACGGGGTGGCTGCGGCGGCCAGAATCTACTTCGACAAGGAAGCCCGGACCCTGAGCCTCGCTCAGGCGGCGTTGCTGGCGGGTCTCCCCCAGGCACCCAGTTCCCTGAATCCGTTCCGGGACTTGGCGGCGGCCAAGACGCGGCAGAAACAGGTGTTGGCGTCCATGGGCCGGGTGGGCTACCTGACTCCGCGGGAGGTCTTGCGGGCCGAGCGGGCGCCTTTGGGTTTGGCGCGGCCACCCGCCTAGCGTTGGCCGGGTGGCGCCAGGCATCTGTTGCGTGGGTTTTCGCTGACCGGAGTATGGCCCATCCGGTGTCCGAGAACCGTATCACCGGTGTTCCGTGACTTCGGGAATGGATTCCCGCCTGCGGCCCAGGTCGGCGCAACCGCCGCGTGGGCCTTTTTTGTTCAGGATATAATTGGTTGCTTCCAGGAAATCGCCGAGGATCAGCCTCCAGATGGTTTCCTTTCCTTCTCCGGCGTGCAACTGCGGGCGATGCCGGTTTAAGGTGTAAACGTCGACCAAACCGGAGTTGGCCACCGCCAGTCCCATTTCCACGGCCATGGCCTGCGCCAGGGGAGGGACGCCCAGGTGGGGGCCGATTTCGGCGCAGGCGCGCCGGCTGAGGGCGTAAGGGGAAATGGTCAGGGAATTGGCCCCCAGGTCCGGGCGGTCCAAAATGTGATTGAGCAGGCAGGCGGCGGCCGGAATGAGATGGGGAAGATCGTTACCATGCCATGAAGTACCCAAGGTTCGCAGGTCGTTCAAAGCCACGTCGCTCCCACCGGCGATGGTGTCCACGAATGGCTGGAGATCGGCGGCGGGAACGACGAAGTCGGCGTCAAGAAAAAGAACCACGTCACCGGTGACCACCCGGGCGCCCACCGCCTTACCAATGTCGTGTCCCAGCGGGTCGGCAAAAACCAGAACCTTCGCCCCGGCGTCCCGCGCGTGGACCGCCGTATCGTCCACGGCTCCGTTGACCACGGCGAGGATCTCCGCCGCGCCCAGACGCTTGAGTTCGGTGACGACCCGGCCGATGGTCGCCGTTTCATTTTTGGCCGCGACGACGGCGCCGATCTTCAGATCGGGTTGGTGGGGAGGAGGCCGGTGCGACCGGTCTTGGTGGGTGTAGGGTCGGCGTAGGTCGGCCCACTGGTGCCAACCCGAAGGATAGGAAGCGGACATGGTGCCTCCACCTGCTTTTTTCCCCAGGGTATGAACGGCCGAGAGCGTGGGCCACGTTGGAATCCCGGCATATTCTGTGGGTATAGCCGTATAATTCCAGTGGGACCCTGACCGGTGCCTCGCGCTTGGAGGGCAGCGTCTTGCGGGCCGGGGCCGGCCTCTAAGATCCGACGTTTGGCGTTTTTGGCAGCGTTTGAGGGGGATTGGTGTTTTGGGAACCAATAAAATGGGGCGTGGTTTGATTTTTTGGCGTCTTTTGCGTTCCTTACCGCTTTTGGCCTTTTTTTTCTTGGCCATCTGGGTTGGGGCCGGACGGGTTCCGACCGACGCGTCCGCGCTTCGCCTGTGGGCCGGACGTCTTTATGCGGTGGCCGGTTCCCGTTTGGCCGGAATGGCCGGGGAATTTCGGCGCCTCAAGGCGGTGGGGATGGCGGCTTCCGGAACCTCGACCTTCATGCAACCGGTGGCCGGGAAACTGCTTTCCACTTTCGGTTGGCGCTCGGAAGCCGGGGGTGTGGCCCTGTTCGATCAGGGCATCAGGGTGGCCGCGTTGCCCGGAGCCCCCGTGGAAAGTTCCACCGGGGGCACGGTGCTTTCGGAAAACCCGCGGCGGGGGGAAATAATCGTTGCCGGCGGGAAAGGATCTTCCACGGATTATCTTGGCTTGGGCGGTTTTGCGGTGGTGACGGGAGCCAAAGTGGTTCCCGCAGAGATCCTGGGGTGGATAGGGACGGCCGGGCGTTTTGAATTAAAAGTGCTGGTTGACGGCAGAACGGTGGATCCCCTGGGACCCACCTATCTGGGCAAATGGGGAAACTGAGTGCGGGGCAGGCCGTGCGAGGGGGGAAGGAGTGAGAAAATACACGGTTGGCTCGGTTGCTTGGATCGAAACCAACTTTCCGGAAAGGAGGGGAGGTGAAGAGAGGAGGTGGCCGACTGCTTTCTCGGAGCCGCGTGGCCGCGGCCGAAGGTGCGTTTCCGGTTGGGTGCCTCCGGGGTGCGGGGCTTAAATGAACGCCGGCTATTTCTTCGGGACCAGGGTGATCGTCAATCCATTTTTCTTTTTGTTCCTGTTGGCCTATGCCCTGTTGGGCCTCTTCCCCCAGGCGGTCGTCGCTTTCGCCGTATTGCTGACCCACGAGTTGGCTCACCTGGTGGTGGCCAAAGGTTACGGTTTGGAGGTTCCTGAATTGGAACTGTACCCTTTCGGCGGGGTGGCCAGGGTGGAGGGGATGAGTGAAGCCGATTCCCACGCCATCTCCACCATGGCGGTGGCCGGTCCCCTGAACAACTTCTTTCTGGCCGGTCTGGGCATCCTGGCTGAAAGAAGCGGGTTGTTGAAAAGCCCGCTGCTCGTCTATTTCGTGGATTTCAACCTGGGAATGGCGTTTTTCAATTTCCTGCCGGCCATGCCCTTGGACGGAGGACTTCTCTACCGTCTTTTCCTGACCCGCAAAATCGGTTACAAAAAGGCCACGGCCAAGATGGTCAAATTGGGCCGGAGCCTGGGCTTCCTGTTGGCGTCGGGAAGCCTGCTGGGAGCCTTCATGGGGATGATCTCACCGGGACTCTTGTGGCTGGCGCTCTTTTTGCCGGTGGCTGCAGCCAGGGAAAGGGAGGGGGCCATGTTCACCGTTTGGAAGGATCTGGCCAAGAAGAAGGAGGGTCTCAGCAAGAACGGCATTTTGTCGGTGGAGCAACTGGTGGTGGCGGAAAGCACCTCCTTGAAGGAGCTTTTGCGTCATTTCCTCCTGGGCAAATACCACCTGGTGATGGTGGCCGACCGGGACCTGGAGATCAGAGGGATCTTGACGGAAGGAGAAATCCTGGCCGTTTGTTTGCGGGGCGACCGTTTGGACCGCCCGGTGAAAGAGTTGTTGGATGGGCACCGTCCGTTGGCGCCGGGTGACGGTTGACCCGGCGTTATTCGCCGCGCGGGTTAGAACGCTTTTCTTCGAATCCAATGTGTGTTATCTTTGAATCAAGGGTAAAAAGGAAAGATTCGGCTCCGCACAGTGGCTTGTCGCCTGAATCATGGCGCAGGCGACACCGCCGAGGAGCGTGACCGAACGTTGAGCGAAGCTAAGGAGAACCAATTGGACCTGAACAGGGTGGTCAGACCGGCCCGTTACACCGGGCACGAATGGAACGCGGTGGTCAAGGACTGGCGGGGAAAGGTGTCCTTCGCCTTGGCCTATCCCGACCTTTACGAGGTGGGGATGTCCCACTTGGGCAGCCAAATCCTTTACCACGAATTGAACCGCCGCCCGGACGTCGCGGCGGAGAGGGTTTACACCCCGGCCAGGGACATGGAAACGGCCCTGCGGGGGGAGGGGGAATTGTTGCGGAGTCTTGAATCCCAACGTCCCCTGCGGGAGTTTGCCTTCGTTGGTTTCACCCTCCAGTACGAGTTGACCTACACCAACATCCTGACCATCCTCTCGTTGGGGGGGGTTCCCCTGTCCGCCGGCCAGCGGAGGGAGGGCGATCCCCTGGTGGTGGCCGGGGGACCGGGAGCCTTCAACCCCGAGCCGCTGGCCGATTTTTTGGATCTGGTGGTCTTGGGGGAAGGAGAAGAGGTCGTCCATGAACTGGTCGATCTTTACCTGGCGTGGCTCCGAGCCGGTGGGACGGGGGGGCGCCGGGAGTTCTTGCGCCGAGCCGCCGGTCTGGGGGGGGTGTACGTCCCGTCGCTTTACCGGGTGGAATACCGGGAAGACGGCCTGGTGCGCGGCGTCCACCCGTTGGAGGAAGGGATTCCGGCCCGCGTGGTGCGCCGGGTTGTGGCCGATCTGGACGGGCTTTCCTATCCGGTCCGGCCGGTGGTGCCCAATTGCGCCGTCGTCCACGACCGGGCCATGGTGGAGATTTTCCGCGGTTGCACCCGCGGTTGTCGTTTTTGCCAAGCCGGGATCATCTACCGACCGGTGCGGGAGCGTTCGCCGGCGGTGGTGCGCGAACTGGCCGGGAAAATCGTGGCCAACACCGGCTACGACGAGCTTTCCCTTTCCTCCCTGTCCACCTCCGACTACAGCGGGATCGAAGGATTGGTTGCGGACTTGGGCCGGGACTTGGGGCCGCTGGAGGTGGGCATCTCCCTCCCCTCGCTGCGGGTGGATTCCTTCGCGGTCGCCCTGAGCGGGAAAACCGCCGGGCGCAAAAGCATCACCCTGGCCCCCGAGGCGGGCACCCAGCGCCTGCGTAACGTGATCAACAAGGGGGTGACCGAAGAGGACATTTTGGCGGCGGTTGGGGAGGCTGTCGCCTCGGGGTGGGAGGGGATCAAGCTCTACTTCATGATCGGGCTCCCCACGGAGGGAGAGGAGGATTTGGACGGAATCCTGACCCTGGGGCGGCGGATCA
>JAJZBP010000169.1 GCA_021798855.1 Bacillota bacterium | reverse complement strand
TGGTGCATGATGCCGCCTATCTGGAAATGACCTTCGACGGGTACACCGCACCCAGCGTCCTGGAAGTTCCCGGAGCCAAGGAGGTGGCGGTGGAGTTCTATTCCCTCTCCAAGCCCTTCAACATGACCGGCTGGCGCCTGGGCGCCTGCGTCGGCAACCGCCGGGCGCTGGACGCGTTGGGGATCATCAAGACCAACACGGATTCGGGGCAATGGAACGCCGTCCAGGAAGCCGGCGTTGAGGCGCTGAGCCGCGACCCGGCGGCGTTTTTCCGCGAAATGAACGGGCTGTACCGGCGGCGGCGGGATTGTCTGGTGGCGGAACTGGCTCGGGTCGGCTGGGAGGTGCCGGTTCCCCGGGGGACCTTTTATGTTTGGGCGCCGGTGCCCGGCGGTTTCGGGCAGGACGACGTCGCCTTCGCCGGCCGGTTGTTGGAAGAGGCCGGCGTGATCGTTACCCCCGGCTCCTCCTACGGACGATGGGGCGTCGGATATGTTCGGATGGCTCTCACCGTGGAAGTGGAACGGCTACGGGAAGCGGTGGGGCGGATCGGGAAGGCGCTGGGAAAATGACCGGATCGCGGGACCGAGCCGGCGCCAAAACCGGGGTCGGGGTTGGTTGACAAAAAATGGCCAGTAACTTATTATCTACGATAGAAAATCGAAGGGTGAGGGCGTAACAGGAAACATTGCTTAGTTTGAAAGAGTTTGGCCGATTGGTTCGGGAGACTCCACCAAATTGCGCATGTTGGGGTAGGCTCCCAAATCTGCAGAGAACGGCCTGCCGTTCTCAATCAACCGTCGGCAACAACGCAAGCAAGCTGCGCCTTTTTCACCGGATACCTGGGGTCAAGTTGGGGATGAGCGGCGGGAGGTGAACATCCTTAGCGGGTGCATGATGGAAATTAAGTGGATCAACATAGGGTTTGGCAACATCGTTTCGGCCAACCGGATCGTGGCCATCGTCAGCCCTGAATCCGCGCCCATCAAGCGGATCATCGGCGACGCCAGGGACCGGGGGACCCTGATCGATGCGACTTACGGGCGGCGGACGCGGGCGGTGATCGTAACCGATTCCGATCACGTGGTCCTGGCGGCGGTGCAACCGGAAACGGTGGCCAACCGTTTGCTGGCCAAGGACGCCCCACCGGTGATCGAGGTTGAGGAGGAAGAAGAATAGACGAAGGAGAAAGTCGGGAAGAAACCAGGTTGCTGGGTAAACGGCACGGTATTCTGCTGGTTGTTTCCGGCCCATCGGGGGCCGGAAAAGGCAGTCTGTGCACCGCCCTGTTGCGGGATTGTCCCGAGGTGGGTTTTTCTGTTTCCGCCACCACCCGCCGCCCCCGGGAGGGGGAGGTGGACGGGGTTCATTATTATTTCCTGAGTGAAGAGGAGTTCCAAAAGGCCATCGACGCCGGCGAATTCCTGGAATGGGCCGAGGTTTATGGACGCCGTTACGGTACCCTGCGGGGACCGGTGGAGAAGATGCTGGCGGCGGGGCAGGACGTGGCTTTGGATTTGGACACTCAGGGCGCGACCATGCTGCGCAAAATTCGGAAGGAGGGAGTGTTCGTTTTCGTGCTCCCTCCTTCCTTTAACGAACTGAAAAGACGGATCATCGGACGTGGGAGCGAAACGCCGGCCGAGGTCGAACGTCGCTTGCGAGAGGGAATGGGAGAACTGAGGCTTTTGTCCCTTTATGATTACGTTTTGGTCAACGTCTCCCTGGAAAAGACCCTGCGGCGGTTGCAGGCCATTCTGGAGGCGGAACGGTGCCGGGTCTCCAGGCAGGAATGTCTCCCCAACCTGCTTTGATCCGTGTCGGGTGCGGGAGGACGGTGGCAACGTCGAGACGGTTGCCGTCTTCCGGTGCCGGTGGGTGGTGGCTCCAGGATGCCCCAACCTTGTTCAGCGTGTGACGAACCGGTTTTCTTGCCGGGCGGGTAGCCATATGCAGCATGCGAGGAGGATGGACGGTGCAGCAGCCGCCCTTGGAAGACTTGTTGGAAAAGGCCGATTCCAAATACACCCTGGTTGTGGTAACGGCCAAGTGGGCGCGGGAGATCATGAGCCGGGATGATCCCGCGGACGACGCCAGGCGACTCAAGCCGGTCACCCTGGCCATGGAGGAGATCATGGCCGGGCGGGTCCATTATGAGCGATTGCAGCGCTGACGAAGATCCGCGGGCGGCTTTGGCGGGCGCAAAGCTCCTGTTGGGGATCACCGGCAGCATCGCCGCGGTGAAGGCTCCCGGAATCCTGACCTCCCTGTTGAGGGGTGGAGCTCAGGTCGAGGTGACGCTCACCCGAGGAGCCACCCGCTTCGTCACCGCCACCGGGTTGGCTGCGCTGGCGGGGCGGCCGGTGCGCCGGTTCTGGGAAGAGGGGGCAAGTCCCCACCTTGAGTTGGCCAAATGGGCCGATCTGGTCTTGGTGGCTCCGGCCAGCGCCGATTTTATGGGTAAGGCGGCGTCCGGCTTGGGGGATGAGTTGTTGGGCTCCATCCTTCTGGCCACCAGAAGTCCGGTTCTTTTTTTCCCCGCCATGGAAACGTTGATTTACCAGCACCGGCTGGTGCAGGACAACGTCCGGCGCCTGCGGGAAACGGGCTACCGGGTGTTTGAACCGGCCAGGGGGAGACTGGCCTCCGGTGAAGAGGGCTTGGGTCGGTTGCCCGAGCCGGGGGAAATAACCGCCATCGCCGGCGAGGTTTTGGCCCGGCGCCGGGATCTGGCCGGGGTCGGGGTGCTGGTCGGGGCCGGGCCGACCAGAGAGCACCTGGACCCGGTGCGGTTCATTTCCAGTCCCGCGACGGGCAAAATGGGTTACGCCCTGGCCGCCGCCGCCGCCGGGCGGGGAGCGAAGGTTGTTTTGGTCAGCGGGCCGACCCTGCTGGAACCGCCGAAGGGGGTGGAGGTGCGCAGGGTGACCTCGGCTGTCCAGATGCGCCAGGCCATGGGCGCGGCATGGCCGGAGGCCCGGGTGGTGCTGATGGCTGCGGCGGTGGCCGACTTTCGTCCCGCGCAGGTGGCTGGACACAAAATCAAGAAGAAGGATGCCGCTTTGACCGTTTCCCTCCTGCCCAACCCGGATATTTTGGCCGAACTGGCGGGAACGGATCGAAGTGCGCGCGTGGTGGTCGGTTTTGCGGCGGAAACCGGGCCGGCGGAAGCGGAGGCCAGGCGGAAGTTGCGCGAGAAAGGGCTGGACTTGGTGGTGGCCAATGACGTGACCGAACCCGGAGCGGGGTTCGAGGTTGACACCAACCGGGTGAGCATCATCTCGGTGGACCGCCGGGAGGATCTGCCGATGTTACCCAAGGCCGAGGTGGCCGAACTGGTACTGGACCGTGTGGTGGCCCTGTTGAGGGCTAAATGATCAAATTTAGGTTGCGGGGGGAAGTGGTTTGAGGTCAGCAAGCACGGCGGGTGGACTGCGCCGGCCCGTTGGACTTCCCGGTGGGCATGGAGCGGGTTGAAGTGGTGGTGAACCTGGCGGTGAAGGGAGCCGACCGCTCCTTTTCCTACCTGGTTCCGCCGTGTTTGAGGGATGTCCTCCGAACGGGACACCTGGTGCGGGTTCCCTTCGGCAGGCGGGTTGTCCACGGTTTGGTCGTGGGCGAAGCGGAAACCGAGCCGGAGGACGGGTTGAACCTCAAGGAAATAGGCGGATTGGTCTACCATGAGCCCTCGGTGCCATCGGACCTGCTGAACCTTGCCGGGTGGATGTCCTCCCGCTACCTGTGCTTCATGCCCCAGGCTTGTCGCGTCATGTTGCCGCCGGGCCTCTGGGAGGGTAAGGGGCCACGGGAAACAGCCTGGGTGGAGTTGGCGGTAAAGGTGGACGAGGTCGGCGGGCTGGGACTGCGTTTGGGGAAGAAGGCGGTTTCGGCCATCGATTCTTTGGCTGCGGCCAACGGCGGGATGGCTCGGAAGGATCTTTTGGCCATGGGGATTGACGGGAAAAGGATCTCCCTCTGGCAGCGGGTCGGCCTGGTGCGGGTGATTCCGCGTTTTCAGGCGCGCGATCCGCTGGGAGGAAAAACCTACCCGGCCACGGTTCCCCTGCCCCTCACCCAAGAGCAGGCGGCCGCCCTGCGGCGGACGGAGGAATTGATGGGGGCAGGGAAGGGGGTTATTCTCCTCCACGGGGTGACGGGAAGCGGGAAGACGGAAATCTATCTACAGGCCATCGCGCGCTGCCTGAGGAACGGCAGGGGAGCCATGGTCCTGGTGCCGGAGATCTCCCTGACGCCCCAGGCCGTGCAGCGGTTTGTTGGACGCTTCGGGAAAAGAGTGGCCGTCTTGCACAGTCGCCTGAGTGACGGGGAGCGGCGGGACGAGTGGTGGCGCATCCGTACGGGGGAGGCGGACGTGGTCCTCGGAACCAGGTCGGCCGTTTTTGCGCCCCTGGCCAATCCGGGGTTATTCATTCTGGATGAGGAACATGAGCCCAGCTACAAGCAGGAGGAGCATCCCCAATACCATGCCCGGGAGGTGGCGGAGCAAAGGGCCGAAAAAAACGGGGCGACGCTTCTGTTGGGCAGCGCCACCCCTTCCCTGGAAACCTTCCGGCGGGTTAAGGAACAGGCCATCGTGATCCAGCGGCTGACGGCACGGGTCAACGGAACTCGACCGCCCCGCCCCCTGTTGGTGGACATGCGCCGCGAATTGGCCGCCGGCAACCGGGGGA
>JAJZBP010000168.1 GCA_021798855.1 Bacillota bacterium | reverse complement strand
CCCGCTCCATCCCCCGCTCCATCCCCCGCTCCATCCCCCGCTCCATCCCCCGCTCCATCCCCCGCTCCATCCCCCGCTCCATCCCCCGCTCCATCCCCCGCCCCCGGATCTCACTTCAACCTCCTGCAAATCCCCGCCTTCCGGGCCTTCGCCAAGAGCCGAACGGCTCATTTCTGGGCGCAACTTCCATTCGTCCTCCTGCTGGTCGCCGTGATGGTCACCGGTCTCTTCGGCACCCCCTTGGCCGCCGCCAACCTGGCCACCGTCGGCGCCTGGCTTTTCTGGTGGATCGCCATCATCTTCGTCATCCTCTTCCTGGGCAAATCGTGGTGCTTCGTCTGCCCCTGGAACGCCCTGGCCGAATGGACCCGCTGGGGCACACCGTGGAACCGTCGCCGAACCCCCCTTTCCCTGGAACGCCCCTGGCCGCGCTGGGCACGCAACATTTTCCCCGCCCTGATCTTCTTCGCCGTCTTCATCTGGTTGGAACTGGGCGTCGGCCTGACCCTCCTGCCGGCGGCCACCGCCCTCCTCGCCCTCATCCTCACCGTTTTGGCCGTCGCCTCGGCCGTCATCTTCCGCAACATGCCCTTTTGCCGCTATTTCTGCCCCGTCGGCCGGGTGGCCGGCCTCTACTCCCTGGTTTCCCCCATCGAACTGCGTTCCGCCGACCCCGCCGCCTGCGCCGCCTGCCGAAACAAGGACTGTCTGCGCGGAAACTCCGCCGGTTACCCCTGCCCCACCGCCCAGTACCCGGGTCGCCTGGAAAAAAACACCTATTGCCTTCTCTGCCTCGAATGCGCCAAAACCTGCCCCAAGGACAATCTGCGCCTCTCGCCGCGCCCCTTCGCCGCCGACCTCCTGGCGCCCTTTCGCCCCCGCCGCGACGAAGCCTACGGCGCCCTCGCCCTCCTCGCCCTGGTCCTTCTCCACACCCTGACCATGGTTCCCCCCTGGACCAACCTCGACAACGCCCTCCAACTGGCCACGGGACTCGGCTACTGGCCGAACGTCGGCCTGGCCTACGCCGTCTCCTTCACCTTCCTCATGCTGGTGTTCCTCGCCCTCCCGGCCCTGGTCCATTGGTTGGGGGCGGCTTTCGCCGCTCGCTTGGGAAGCGGGAATCAAGCTCCGCTGGTAACCGCCGGCTCCCTCTTTTTGGCCTTCGCCTACCCCCTCATTCCCCTCGCCTTGGCCCTCCACCTGGCCCACAACCTGATGCACGTCAACATGGAGATGGCCGACCTGATCCCGGTCCTCTCCGACCCCTTCGGCTGGGGCTGGAACCTGCTGGGAACAGCCCGTTACATCCCCCTGCCGCAACTTTTTTCCGCCCCGGCGCTGGCAGCCCTCCAAGTCGTCCTGATTCTCCTCGGCCTTGGCCTCTCCATCGCCGTTTCTTGGCGCTTGGCCCGGCGTCTTTTCCCCGCCGGCCGGCGCCTTTGGGCCACCGCACCCTTCCTCCTGGCTCAGGTGGCCTACGCCGGTGTCGGCTGGTGGCTGTTGACCTTGCCGATGACCATGAAACTGCCTTACTGAGGAGGCACGAATTTGCGCAAACTTGAATTGGCCGTGGCCGTCTGCCTTCTTCTGTCGTCACCGCCGGCGGTTTTCGCCTGCGCCACCGCCCCCTCCGTCGGCAACCCCCAGGTTATTTCCACCAACGCCGGCCCCTACCTGGCCAGCCTCGCCGTTTACCCCGAACACCCGCGGGCCGGGCAAAAGATCATCTTCAATCTCTCAGTGGTCGACCTGCAAAGCGGCATCCCCTTCACCGGCACGCCCTCCCTGCGGGTAAGCGGACGAACCGTCGCGGCCGCCACGGTCGGCTTTACGCCCCGCGGCCCCGGAGCCTTCATCGGCGAGTTGATCCCCCCAGGACCGCCGGGCCTTCGTTCCCTGCGCCTGATCCTGCGCCGGCCCGGCGCCCCCCCCTTGGTTCGGGCCTTCGACGATCCCCGCTTCGGCCTGCAGCCGGGAACGCCCCCCCCGGGTTACCTCTGGGCGGCCCTGGGTCTCCTCGGTGGCCTTTTACTGCTGGTGTCCTTCGTTCGCCGCCGGATCACCCATCGCCCCACGGCGCCAAGGGCCGCCATCCCCCTATGAGACGAATCTTGTTCACCCTGAGTCTTTTACTGCTGCTCACCGGTTGTGGCGGCCGGGCCGCGCCCGCCTCGGCCCCGGAGACCTTGGTCCAACGGGTGGGCGGCGCCACCGTTTCCCTCACCCTGGCGCCGGCGCCCCCCGCCGGCGATACCCAGGAGACTTTCACCCTGTCCCTCACCCGCGCCGGCCGTCCCCTGGCCGGCGAAACGGTTTTCCTAAACGCCGGCATGGTGACCATGGGCATGGGCTCCACCCACTGGCAACTGCAGCCTACCGGTCCCGGAAGGTATCAGGGCCGGGGACGGTTCCCCATGGCCGGCGAATGGAGGGTTCGGGTGACCGCCGGCGGGCCGCGGAAATTGCGGGCGTCCTTTTACGTCGTCGTGAATTGACGCAGGAAACCACGGTCCTAAAGAGAAATCTATTTTAGCCAAGGAAAAATGGAGGTAACCCACGGATGCCCAAACTCCCGCAAAAACGCGGCGCCGGAGCCTATTGGACCATCGGCGCCGTCGTCGCCGTCATCGCCGTTCTCTTCGCCGCCAAGCTCTTCCTGCAGCCCGGCGCTAACGCCCACGACAACCAGCCCGTTCCCCCGGCCATCCTGTCCGCCTTTGCCGGCTTGCCTCCTTCCCTGTTCGCCGGCGTGGGGGCCGGCACCGCCGGCAACCTTCCCACCCACGTCAAGGCCGCCCACACACTGCAATCCGGCGGCAAACCGAAATTCCTTTATGTGGGAGCCGACTACTGTCCCTACTGCGCCGCCGAACGTTGGGCCATCGTCTTGGCCCTCTCCCGTTTCGGCCGGTTCTCGTCCCTGCGTTACATGACCTCCTCGGCCAGCGACGTCTACCCGTCCACCCCCACCTTCACCTTCTACAAGTCGTCCTACCAAAGTCCCTACGTCGCCTTCCGCAGCGTGGAACTCGCCGGCAACACTCCGGCCAACGGCAGCTATTCCCCCCTGCAGAAAATGACGCCCTCCGAAAGCGCCTTGGTAAGCAAGTACGATCCCGGCGGCGGCATCCCCTTCATGGACATCGGCGGCCAATATATCCTGTCCGGTTCCAACTTCAACCCCGGCCTGCTGAAGGGCCTCACCTGGAAACAGATCATCGCCGGGAGCAATAAACCCTCCGGCCCATTGGTCCAGGCCATCCTGGGCAGCGCCAACGTCCTGACCGCCGCCGTCTGCGCCTCCGACGGGGGCAAGCCCGCCTCCGCCTGTTCCGACCCGGCACTCAAGAGCCTCCTGTCCTCCTTCCCACAAAAGTAGGGAAAGCTACCTCCTGAGGAGGTGTTCCATGCGCCTTTGGTCGCCCATCGCCGCCGTCTTGTCGGTGGCCGGGTTTTTCGTTTCCCTTTACCTGACCCTGGAGCATTACCAAAAGGTTTCTCTGGTCTGTCCCTCCTTCGGCCAGACCTTCAACTGCGGCGCGGTCCTTTCCAGTTCCAACTCCACCGTCTTGGGCATCCCCACCGCCGCCCTGGGCCTTTTGTGGTTTGCCGTCATGTTCGGGCTGGCCCTGTCCGGCCGTCGGGAAACGGCCCGGCCGCCCCTGCGCGCGCCCGTTCTGGCCTGGTCCGGCTTGGGGGTCGCGGCCGTCCTTTACCTGGTCTACGTCGAACTCTTCGTCGTTGGGGCCTTTTGCCTTTGGTGCAGCGTCGCCCACCTGCTGATCCTGGCCCTTTTCGCGATGAATTCACTGGTCTTTTGGGATTTGTAAGCCTACACCGGCAGGCGTGTTCGATTCCCAACCGCCGCCTCCAAACGTCCAAAGGATGAAACAACGTGTCGTTTGCCTCCTTGACTGGTTTTGCCCAGGCAAGTTATAATTTTCACAATCTCCCGCGCGACTGACGGAAAAGAGGCGGAACAAACCGCCGGGGAACGCGGGCGTCTCCAAACAGCCGTCCGTCTGGGCAAATTGGGCCACACCCATTCTGCGCCGGAAGGAGGGCTTTTTTTGCACACAATCACCGTAAACGGGGTTACCGTCCCGCTCGAGACCGGAGAAAGCGTCCTGGAGTTGTGCCGGCGTCTGGGTTTCTCCGTTCCCACCCTCTGCCATTATCCTCACCTGAAACCGACGGTCCGCTGCAAGGTTTGCCTGGTGGAACTGGACGGCCGGATCATCCCGGCCTGTGGGTTCCCCGCCCAACCCGGGATGCGCGTGGAAACGGAAAGCCCCCGGGCGGTCGCCGCCCGCCGCAAAAGGGTGACCGCCATACTGCGCCGCCACCGTGGGGACTGCTCCACCTGCCGCCAGTTCGAATTCTGCGGCCTCCTGTCCCTGGCCGAACAGGTGGGCGTCCCGGCCCGCTTCACCGATGACCGGGGAAACCGGGTGGTGCAAAGCGGCGCCCTGCTGATCGACCTCGACAAGTGCGTCGCCTGTGGGCGTTGCCTTCAGGTCTGTCGGGAAGTTCGGATGGTGGACGCGCTGCGTCACCCCAAATTCTGCGACACCCCGCTGGACACCGTCGAGTTCTCCCCCCACTGTGAAAACTGTGGTCAATGCGCCGTGGCCTGCCCCACCGGAGCCATCGTGGAAGCCTTCCGTAGTCCGGCCCAACGGCGGGTCAAGTCCA
>JAJZBP010000167.1 GCA_021798855.1 Bacillota bacterium | reverse complement strand
GCGGTGCCGGCGCAGGTGCCTTCGGCCGCCTACTTCAGCCGGGTCCTGGACGGAATGGGCGCCCGCACCCTGGCCCCTCCACCGACGGCGCAAACGAACAATCCCGATCCCAAGACGCGCGTTTTTTGGAACACAGCCGTTCGGGGCACGGCGGCGCAGCCGCCCACGCTCGCGTACATGCTGGCGCAGATGCTGGAGACGAAGCTGGCCGCTGGCCCGCTCCCCTCCTCGCGAGCCCAAATCGTCGTCACCCTGGGGAAGGGTTTCCCCAGGGTGCGCTCCTGAAGCGGAAGGCCGGACGAAACCGATTGAACCAGACCTCCGACGGCCCGAAAGCGCCGGCCCGGCCGAGCGCGTCATGAGGAGGCGAAAGCGCATGGCGTCTCAGCCGGCGGAAACAGTTGTAGCACGGGAGCCGCCCCCGGCGGCGAACTGGGCGTCAGAAGTTTTAGTGCGACCGCGAAGCGGCCGGTGGAGAGTGAAGCGGAGGGTTCCTCTTCCTTCCTTCGCGAAGCGAATTAAATCCCGGAGCTTCACTCCACGTTTGGCGGAGGTCTGTTCCTTGCCCTCGCCAAAGGCGACGGGCGTATGTACGGAGCCGAAACTCACCTTTATAGCACGGGAGCCGCCCCCGGCGGCGAACTGGGCGTCAGAAGTTTCGGCGGAGGTCTGTTCCTTGCCCTCGCCAAAGGCGACGGGCGTATGTACGGAGCCGAAACTCACCTCCGGTCGCAACTCTCCGTCCGACGGCTATCCCGGAGCCGCCGCCCACCGGGACTTTCGCCGCGACATTCAGGGTCTGCGGGCGCTGGCCGTCATCTTGGTAATCGGCAACCACGCGAACTTGCCGGGCTTTGCCGGCGGCTACCTTGGCGTGGACATGTTCTTCGTCATCAGCGGTTACGTCATTACCCAATTGTTGTTGCGCGAAGCGCACAAAGACCCGCGCCTCGGCCTCGCGGACTTCTACTGCCGCCGCATCCGACGCATCGTGCCGGCGGCCACGGTGACTCTCGTTGGCACGCTGGTTGTCGCCGCTTCCGTGCTCGGGCCGCGCCTGAATCCCAACCTGCCCGGAGACGTTCTCTGGGCATCGCTGTTCGCCGCCAACTTCCGCCTCATAGCCACGGGCAGCAACTATTTTGTGCCGGGGATCCGTTCTTCGCTGATCACCCAGTTCTGGTCGCTGGCCGTGGAAGAACAGTTTTACCTCGTTTTCCCGTTGCTGGTCTTCTTGGTCGCCCGCTTCGTTGCCCCCGAGAAGCGCCTGCGGGTGCTCTCGATCAGCATCGCGGCGGGGATGGTGCTCTCCGCCTGGTGGTCAATGCGCATCTCCGGCAGTGACCCCACCATCGCGTACTACTCGCCGTTCACCAGGTTCTGGGAGTTGGGGCTTGGCTGTTTGCTCGCAACCCTAACGACCAACCTGCCAACCAAGACGGCGGCGAGCGAGCGCCTCGCAGTCTTGCTCGGATCTGCGTTGCTCGCCGTTGCCCTCTTCGAACTGAACCAGGCGAGCACCTACCCGGGTTCGCTCGCCTGGCTTCCCGCCTTGGCGACGGCGCTTTTCCTCTGGGCGGGCGCCAACGGTGGCTCCACACCGCTCACCAAGTTTTTGTCGGCTCGACCCCTCGGCTACGTCGGCGACATTTCCTACTCGCTTTACCTTGTGCACTACTTGTGGCTGATGCTTCCCGCGCAGCTTGCTTCGTCATTCACCGGCTGGGCGTGGATCCTGCTTGAACTCGGCGGAACATTCATTACGGCGATCTCCTTGTACCACCTGTTGGAGAACCCCATCCGCCGGTCACGGCGGCTCGCCGCCGACGGCGTCGCCATCGCGCTGTTGCTTTGCGTCTGCGTGGCTGCTTCGTGGACCACGGCCATTGTCGCCACCAGGTTCACTTACTTGGCCTAACCGGTTCCCGCCGACAATTGTTCGCCGCCACCGCGCGGTGCATGGCGGTCAAGCTCCGGCGGAGTCTACGGCCAACGCGTGATCACCGCAGGGTTCGCGACCGGCAGTTGCACGTGATAGATCGAGGCCATCCGGCGAATCACGTAGGTGGCCACCACGTCTTCACCGGCGAAGGAGTAATGGATGCCGTCCGGCTGGCGCAGGGTAGCTGGCCTGCCGTTCACCGCCGCTGCGGACCGGAAGGCCCCCTGGGGGGAGGAGAACAGCGACCACGTGGAGAGGAAGGTCGCATTCGGCTCGGAGGTTACACCCTTTCGGTCAAGACGGTTTAAGACCTGCATTCCCCGGCTGTAGGCAGGCTGTTGCATGATCGGCATCCCGACCCACAAGACGTATGCGCCGCCGGCCGTAGCCTCGCCCACCAGCAGGCGAACTCGGGCGAGGTAGGCGCTCTTCCAAGCCGGCGTCGGGAACTGCACCGCCGAACCGCCGACTAATATTCCCTGCTCGTCGTTGCCCCCGAGGCAAACCAACACGAGTTGGGGATGGTACAGGCGCAGGTCCACGGCGAGATGGGCCGGCCAATCGAAAAAAGACGGTTTGGCCAGACCGGTGGAGGACTTGTCCATCTGGACGAGGCGGATGCCCGACCCGGCCGCTAAGTGACGCGCGAGACCCCAACCGACGTCGTTGCCCAGCGAGTCCCCGATTTCGACGACTGTACAGTGACCGACGGGTGCCGGCGAAGCCCGCCCGCGGAGCGAAAACCCACATCCCCCGCCGGCTAGAGACCGGGTGACCGTCCCCGTGACCCCTCCCGGCTTCGTCGCCGGGGCATCGGTCCGGACCGGATGATGATGGGCCGGCGGCGGCAGGAATTCCGCCATCGACGCCGTCACGAGCAACGCCGCCAGGGCTCCGAGGAGGGTCGCCCGCAGGCGCCAATCCGGTGCGTGGCGCATCGGAGATTGAGTGGCTCCGCCGGTATCAGGTTGGCCGGATGTTTTAATTAAAGTTCGGTTCATGCTGGCACTTCCGGATCAAGGCCCGCCACGTTGCACCCACGTTCCACATTATTGGCCCCGCACCATCGAAAACAGCCCTTTCCAATTCCGTTAATTTCCTCAGATTCAACAATGCCATCCAAATGTCTTCTTTTATCGGAAAACACCTTTCATTAATTTGACCTAATCCGTCCTGCCCGGATCGACCGTCTCCCGCGGTGCAAACTTGCCATGGTAAGCGCAAAACCCGTCTTCGCCCGCGGCCCGGCGGCTGCAGGTCCGCCGGGCCGCCCGGCAATGGGGACACTCCCGCTCGCCGCCGTGAAAGTGGTAGCCATGCCCCGTGGCCCGGTGATGTGGGCAATGCGCGTTGGCGCAATTTTGCAGCAGGGCGCGGCAGGTGGGCTTGACGCCTTCGCCGGCGGCCGCCCGCTCCGGCCTTCGGCTTGCGGCAGTGACGGAGGGCCCCCCCAGCGTCTTGACCCAAAGCCAGGCGTAGATGTTGAGAGTCAAGCGGTCCTCTCCGTCGGTGGCGGTGAAGCGACCCGGACCCACCAGTTCGTGGCGCCGGACTTGGCGCAGGTAGAAAGACGGCCTGACGCTTGAATGATCATGCAGGGAGAGGGAGCCGTCACCCTTCCACAGCAACACGCGCACCTGCCGAGCTCCGCTTTTGTCCGTTCTTCCCGCAACCTCCACCGTGCAATCGAGCGCGGCCACAACCAGGTCCGTCCGGTCCGCCGGGGGCCCGAAGGCCCTCTCCGACCGGGGCGGCTGCCCCAGGGCCTCCGGCGGGACGGGCAACCTCGTTTCCTCCGGCGCCGGATCGGTTTTAGCCGGCGCCGCAAAGGCGGACCGATGGCAATGGTCGCAGCACACCTCCGGTTTGGACTCCGCCAGGGGCATCCCGAAGTAGCGGGCGAGAAAATCGCGGCGGCAGGACTGCGCGGTGAGGTAGGTTTGGAGAGTCTCAAAACGGGCCATTTTGTTGGCGTATTGCCGGCGGATCGCCTCCATGATGGCGCCCGCCTCGTCGCCCGTCGGTGCGCACCGGACCCGCAGGGCGCGGACGGCCCCCCGGGTGCGCGGTTCGGCCACCAATCCGTATTCGAGGAGGTGGGGCAGGAGGAGCAGGGCCTGCCCCAGCCCTTCTTCGTCGCCGGCCAGGTCCAACGGCCCCCCCCGCTTGGCCGATTCCGCCACACGCCGCAGACTCCGTTCCAGCCAGGCTGCCTGCGGTCGCTGTTTTTCCAAGAGACGCTTCTTTAGGACCGCATCGCGGCTCAACAAAGAGATCACCACGCCCCAGGCCGGCTCCCCGTCGCGCCCGGCCCGGCCCACCTCCTGGACGTAGGTCTCCACCGAGTCGGGAAGGCCCAGGTGCAGCACGCCTCGGATGTCCGGCTTGTCGATGCCCATGCCAAAGGCGCAGGTGGCCACGATGACCCGGACCTCGCCGGCCATGAAGTCGTCCTGCACCCGACGGCGTTCGGCGGCGGTGAGCCCCGCGTGATAAACGGCGAAGGGACCGGCGCCGGCGGCCGGACCCCGCGCCAAGGCGGCCGCCCACTGTTCCGCGGCCCGGCGGGTGGCGGTGTAAATGATCACGCAGCCACGGTCCAGACGGCGCAGCCAGGCTACGATTTCGCGCCGCTGCTCCTCTTCCTTCCGGACGGCGGCCACCCCGTAACGCAGGTTGGGCCGGTCGAAAGGGCCGACCACGGCGTTTTCGATCCCCAACTCCCGCAGGATGTCCCGGCGGACCGCGGGCGGAGCGGTCGCGGTGAGGGCCAA
>JAJZBP010000166.1 GCA_021798855.1 Bacillota bacterium | reverse complement strand
GAAAACGAAGGGCATTGCGAAAGAAGCCATAGGCGAAAAAAATCTCGACGACGATGGTGACCCAAAGAACCGTGGGCGAAGCCAGAAAACTGTTGATCGCTTGCAAAATCAAATCACCCCACTGTTGTTCCGATTAAATACCGCACCAAGTCTTCAGCCAAGAAGGTTAGGTCGTCGGTGGGCAGGTTTCCGCCCGCCTGGTCGTCGAAGATCACGTTGGCCGTGGCAGCCTCCTCGTCGTCGCCGGCGTAGAGGACGACTCCCAGGTAAACCCGCGGCAAAGGGCGAAAAGTGTAGCCGGCATCGCCCATTTCGTTCGGCGTTCCACCCGCCTTCACCGCCGCCGCCCGAAAACGCGGCAATTCGTTGCCGAAATGCCGTGAGAGCGGCAGCAACGCCTCGGTTCGGAAGACTCCAAGATGGTAATCTCCCCCCGCCATTTGGCGATAGGCGTGCCACCCCTTCCCAGGCCCCCGACCGGAAGCCTGCGCCAAATAATGGAGAAATAAAACCTTGCGCCTGGTTAAGTTGGTTTCCTCTTCGTCATCCGTGGCCACCCGGCCCGGGACGGCCACCTTTCCCGAAGGGTGGTGGGCCAAGTATTCGACTCCCAAATAGGTGAGCCGAAAATACCCGGCGTCGCCGCCCACCTCTTCCACGACATAGGGCACACCGCTTTTTCCGGCCATCGCCGCCGGGTCGCCGGCGGCGAATCGCTCGGCCGCCGCGCGATAACCGGGAAGGTACTTGTTTTGGTCCTCCATGCGCCGCTCCTTTGCTGACGGCCGGTTTCCGCATCGGCCTGTTTAACCTTTTCGCCTTCATCCCGCTTTTTCCTCTTGGCGGTCAGACTCGACGTTGAGCCTTCCCTTGGACTTTTTTTTATGCTAAACTGGGCACAAGCAGCCTTAATTTGTCAATAAAAAGGTGAAAAGTTTGCACGTAAAAAAGGCAGTCATCCCCGCGGCAGGCCTGGGAACCCGTTTCCTGCCGGCCACCAAAGCCCAACCAAAGGAAATGCTCCCCCTGTTGGACACTCCCATCATCCAATATGTGATCCAAGAAGCCATTGACGCCGGCATCGAAGACATCCTGATCATCACCGGTCGGGGCAAGCGGGCCATTGAGGACCATTTCGACCGTTCCATCGAGTTGGAAACCTTGCTGCACAAGGCCAATAAATTGGACCTCCTGGAGATGGTCAGGAACGTTTCCAATCTGGCCGACATCCACTTCATCCGGCAAAAAGAACCTCTCGGCTTGGGCCATGCCATTTCCTGCGCCCAAAAACACGTGGGGGACGAACCCTTCGCCGTTTTATTGGGCGATGAAATCTTCGCCTCCTCCCCTCCCTGCATCAAGCAGTTGATCGAAGAGAGTGAACGTTTGGACGGCGGTCAGGCCTCGGTGATCGGCTGCATGGAGGTGAGCCGGGAGGAGATCGGGCGTTACGGCGCCATCAAGGGAGACCGGCTCGGCCCCCAACTTTACCGAATTGAAGACATGGTGGAAAAACCCCGTCCCGAGGTCGCTCCATCCTGTTTGGCGATCATCGGCCGCTATGTCCTGCATCCATCGATCTTCGATCTCCTGCAGGTGGTTAAGCCGGGCGCCGGAGGGGAAATCCAGCTCACCGACGCGCTGCGGGAGTTGGCCAAGAAGCGCCCCGTCTATTCCCTGCGTCCCCATGGCACCCGCCACGACGTTGGGGAACTGCCCGGCTACCTTGAGGCCACGGTTTCCCTGGCCCTGGAGCGTCCCGACCTCGCTGGGCAATTTCGTGATTTCCTGCGGACGAAACTGGCGATCGCGGAAAACGCGCCGCACCGGGCCACGCAAAAACTCCGGCCATGAAAAAGGTCGTCCCTCCGGCCCCGGCGAGGAACATCGTCCTGGTGGTCACCGTGGCGTCAGTCGTATTGGCCGCCGCCGGACAACTTCTCCTGAAAGCCGGCGTGGACGCCTTGCCTCATCGCCCTTTGCTGGGCCCCACCCTGATCTGGACGCTTTTCCACCCCCTGATCCTCCTGGGCTTTGCCGTTTACGGCCTGTCCGCTGTTCTATGGCTCAAGGTGCTTTCCTGGGCCGACCTCAGTCTGGTCTATCCCTTTCTGGCCCTGAGTTACGTGATCGTCGTTCTGGCGTCCTGGCTTTTCCTGCACGAGAGTCTCGATGCCGACAAGCTGCTTGGGGTCGGCCTGATCGTCGTCGGCGTCGTCGTTCTGGCCGGGGGAGATCTTCGGACCAACCGTAAGACCGAGGGGGAGGAAAGCTGAATGGCGATTCCATCCGCCCGGCGCGTATTGGCCACCATCTTGCTGACAACGCTGCTCGTGGTTTTATCCGGCTGTGGAATCCCCGGCGGCAATTCCGCAAACAAACAGGGCCCAACGGCCTGGAACCCGCAAGCGTGGAACAACCTTGACAAGCTCGGTCCTTACTCTTTCCAATCCACCTTTCGATCGCAATTTCCGTCCGACGGGAACAATGTTTCCTTCGCCTTCGATGGTCGGTATCACAACCCGAACGACTACCAGGTGGCGGTGTCCCCTTCCGCAGGTGCCCTCCACGCTCCAACCCTCACCCTCAGATCCGCCGGTGGTCGCTTTTTCCTGGAAACTCCCGCCGGATGGTTGGACTTGGGAACTAAAGTCGTGTCGCCGATGCGCGCCGGCGTTGATTTCTTGCGTAATGCCCAAAACCGGTGGAGCCGGTTGCTCCAGACGGCCACGGACATTCACCCCGTCGGTTCCTGCCGGGTGGCCGGACTGGCCGGCGGCGCCTTTTCCCTGAAGGTTGCCCCCTTCCAATCCGCTCCCGCCCTGACCTTCGCCGGTTCCGCCTGCCTCGACGCGACCACCGGCGCCCTGCTCAGTTTTGACGCCGGCGGCACTTTAACCAATTCCCGCTACGCAACGGTGACCGTCACCGATCGCTTTCGGGTTGCCGGCGTGGGCAACGTACCAAGCATTCTTCCCCCCGCTCAAGCCACCCCGGTACCCGAACTCTAACCCAACCATGGGGTGATGATAAAAAGTGAATACAACCCCCAAAAATAACCGCGGTTCCCACAGGCTTCGTCGGCTCCGAAAAACCACCTCCCTCTGGTTGGCCTTGGCGGCTCTGCTGATCTTGGTGGTCGGCTTCTACCGGATCGGACGTTACTTTCCGCCGACCGTTCCCGCCACCGCACCGGGCAAGCAACCCGCCGCTCCTTCCGGTTGGATCGTCTACGCGTCCGGGATGATTTCCCCGGGTTCACCGGAGGTCAATCAATTGTCCTTGGGCCGGGCCAACCCCCGCACCGGACGGGTCGAAGACACGGTCGCCCCCTTGCCCGGACAAGCTCCGGTCGGCCTCGTGCCTCTCCCCGACGGCAAGCTGTTGCTGGTCAACATTGGTGGTCCCGCCGTTGCCGTGGCCGAAGTCACCGGCACCGCCTACGCTTGGGATCCCGCCACCGGCGCCTTCACCCCCCAAAGCCTCTATTTCAAGCCGCCTTTTCAGGGCACCATGTTCACCGGCATGGAATTGGGCGGCGCCGTGGCTGGTAACGGCGCCTTCGCCGTTTACGGCTTCCACGGCGGAGGCATCGGTGAGATCTACCAATTCCTCACCCCCGAATTCCAGAAGGCCAGCGATTATTCGCCGCCACCGGCCGCAACATCCATTGGTCCATATTGGTATGGGCAATTCGCCTGCTTTCCCCCGGTTCTGGCCGCCGCGCCGAACGGGGCTTGGCTTCTGCGCGGCGCCGTCTCCTCGGACGACGGGCCGGCCTGCGCCTATGGTCTTCTTGGCCCGGCGGGCAAGATCGTCCCGTATTCCGCCCTCAACTCCTGGAAACGGAAAGCGCCGGCCGCCGCCTACTCCCCGGGCGGACGTCACCTGGCCCTCCTGACCACCCGAGGCGGCCTTTGGCTGGCCAAGACCGGCGGCACACCCTCTCTCCTGACCCACCTTCCCCTGCCGCCTGCCTATAACCCGGCACAGGCCACCCTTTCCCCGGCCCGGCCGTCCCTTGCCTGGTCCCCCAACGGGCGTTACCTGCTGGCAGGCTACGGCGGCAATTTGCGCCTTTACCGGCTGGATCACGGCTTCTCCTTCATCAAGAAGCTGTCCTTACCCCGGGGAACCACTGTCTGGGACTGGCTACCCGGCTCACCGCCCGCGGTGCCCGCCTCCATCGCCCTGACCACGGCCGAAAAGTCCCTGGCGGCGCAAGCGTCCGCCGCCACCGTCCTCATCCCCGCGCCGGCCGGAACCGCTCCCAATGTCGCGGTGCGGCTGGCAACTCCCTCCGGCTCCGTATCCCTGCCGGTGGCCCGCTGTTCCTGGGGACAATTCGGGGGCTCCTGGTGCCTGGTTCCCCGCGGCGTCCGAATTTCCGCCGTTCCCAGCCTGGCCGCAAAGGCCAAAACAAACTGGGTTCTCTTACCCCCCGCCGGTTGGCTGCCAAAGGGGATGTACACCATCACCGCAATCTGGCCCGGCGGCGGGATCACCCGCCGCGTCGGCGCCACGGTCGGTTGATTCAACCGTTCCTGGAAACTCGACAATACTTGCAGTTTCCTGCTCGTAATTGTCAAGACGCCGGGCGAACAGTTTTCCCGGCCATTTGCGCCGGGGAATCTCGCCCCGGAGCCGAAGCTAAACCATCCCAAGGCGGGCCTTGCCCAGCAGGGGGCTGAGTAGGTGCCGCCAAGGATAGGGGTA
>JAJZBP010000165.1 GCA_021798855.1 Bacillota bacterium | reverse complement strand
CTATTGATTTCTCGGCTCCTTGGTTACGGCAATGAACGGGGTCATGCAAGGGAAGCTAAGATCAATTAAAAAAGGCTGGGAGGGTTGACCCTTGCGTGTAGCCATCCTGATGGGCAGCGACTCTGACCTCCCCATAATGGAAAAGGCCGCAGACATCCTGGATGAGTTCGGCGTGGCTTACGAGCTGAGGGTGGCCTCGGCCCACCGGACGCCGGACGCCGTCCGAGAGTACGTCCGCTCCGCGGCGGACCGGGGCATTGCCTGCCTGATCGCCGCAGCCGGCGGGGCCGCCCACCTGGCGGGGGCGGTGGCCGCCCAGACCACTTTGCCGGTGATCGGCGTGCCCATCGCCGGCGCCGGCGGCACCCTGGGCGGCTTGGACGCTCTTTTGTCCACGGTCAACATGCCCGAAGGCGTTCCGGTGGCCACGGTGGCCATCAACGGCGCGGCCAACGCCGCCCTCTTGGCGGTGAGCATCCTGGCCACCGGCGACGGGGAACTGCGGGGCAAACTGGTCGCTTACCGGGAGGGCTTGGCCGCCCGGGTGGCCGTAAAAGACTCCCGGTTGCAGGCCAAATTGCAGGCTGGGAAAGGGGGGATGGCATCAAGTTGATCCGGCGGTATACGCTCGCGCGCATGGGCGAGATCTGGAGTGAGGAGAACAAGTGCCGGAAGTGGCTGGCAGTCGAATTGGCGGCCTGCGAGGCCCGGGCCAAGCACGGTGAGATCCCCCCGGCCGAATGGGAGGAACTGCGCCGCCAGGCGCCCCCAAAAATAATCGACCCTGACTTCATCCGGCGCGCCGGGGAAATCGAGGAGACGGTTCGGCACGACGTCATCGCCTTCACCACGGCCGTGGCCGAACGGGTCGGGCCGGTGGCCAGGCACGTCCATTACGGGATGACGTCATCGGACGTGGTGGACACGGGGCTCGCCCTCCAACTGGTGGAGGCGGCGGACCTTTTGCTGGAAGACGTGGCGGCGCTGAGGGCGACGCTGGCCGAGCAGGCCCGGCGGGAGAAAAACACGCCGATGGTGGGGCGCACCCACGGTGTCCACGCCGAGCCGACCACCTTGGGCCTCGTGTTTGCCGCTTGGTACGCCCAGGTCGGACGGGACGAGGAACGCCTGCGCCGGGCGCGGGAAGAGGTGCGGGTCGGACAGATTTCGGGGGCGGTGGGGACGTACGCCCACCTGGCGCCGTGGGTGGAGGAGGAAGTTTGTCGGACCCTGGGCCTCGAACCGGACCCGATTTCGACCCAAATCATCCAACGGGACCGCCACGCCGCCTACCTGGCCGCGGTGGCCATCGCCGGGGCCACGGTGGAGAAAATCGCCCTGGACATCCGGGGCCTTTCGCGCACCGAGGTGCGGGAACTGGAAGAACCCTTCCGCGCGGGGCAAAAAGGCTCTTCGGCCATGCCCCACAAGCGCAACCCCATCTCCTGCGAGCAGTTGGTGGGCCTCGCGCGGCTTTTGCGGGGCAACCTGACCGCCGGCTTGGAGGACGTGGCCCTCTGGCACCAGCGGGACATCTCCCACTCGTCGGTGGAGCGGGTCATCCTGCCCGACAGCACCATCCTGTTGGATTACATGCTGGCTCTCCTGAACCGCCTCCTGCGCGACCTGACCATCAACCGGGAGCGGATGCGGGAAAATCTCGGCGCGACCCGCGGGATGATCTATTCCGAGCGCGCCCTGCTGGCTCTGGTGGACGCGGGACTTTCCCGCGAAGACGCCTATCGGTTGGCGCAGAGGGCGGCGGCCGCCGCCTGGGGAGGAGAAGGGGCGATGCCGGACCTCTTGGCCGCCGACCCGGAGGTCACCCGACTGGTGCCGGCAAAACGGCTGAAGGCTCTTTTCGATCCCGATGCGCCCTTGCCGTGGATTGACCATACCTTTGCCCGCCTGGGCCTGGATTGAAGGAAGGGTTCGGCTCCGTACATGCGCCCGTCGCCTGGAGCGTGGCGCAGGCGTCACCTGTGACGCCGAGGACCGTCGGCGAGGGCAAGGAACAGACCTCCGCCAAACGTGGAGTGACACTCCGGGATCAGACTCGCTTCGCGGAGGATCGATAAGGAACCCTCCGTGTCACTCTCCACCGACCGCCTTGCGGTCGTACTAAACCCCCTGACGCCCAGTTCGCCGCCAAAGGCGGCTCCCGCTATAAAGGAGGTTTGACCGATGGGAGAACGGCTTTACGAAGGCAAGGCCAAGATCGTCTACCGGGGCGACGAACCGGGAGTGTACCTGATGGAGTTCAAGGACGACGCCACGGCTTTCAACGGGCAGAAGAAGGGGAGCATCACCGACAAGGGAGTGGTCAACGCCCGCCTGACCGCCCGCCTGCTCCGTCTCCTGGAGGAGAGGGGCATCCCCACCCAATTCCTGGCCACGGCCGGCGAAAGGATGCTGAAGGTCAGGGAACTGGCGATGGTGCCGGTGGAGGTGGTGGTGCGGAACGTGGCGGCGGGGAGCCTGTGCCAGCGTCTGGGAGTGGAGAAGGGCCGGGAATTTTCCCCACCGCTGGTGGAACTGTATCTAAAGGATGATTCCCTGGGTGATCCCCTGGTCAACCGTCACCACCTGCGGGCCTTGGGGAAGAGCGACGACGCCACCCTGGACCGGATGGAGGAACTGGCCGGGCGAATCAACGAAGTCTTGCGTCCGTTCTTCCGGGAACGGGGGTTGGAACTGGTGGACTTCAAGCTGGAATTCGGGCGGACCCCGGACGGGGAAATAGTGTTGGGGGACGAAATCACTCCCGACACCTGCCGTCTCTGGGACGCGGCGACGCGCGAATCCCTGGACAAGGACCGCTTCCGCCAGGACCTGGGCGGGGTGGAGGAGGCGTATGCGGAGGTCGCCCGGCGGGTGATGGACGGCGGGTGAACAAGGCCCGCCGGGGGCGGCGCTGAGCGGCGCTGAGCGTCTGTTGCCGTCCCCCCACGGGCTCCGCGCCGGTTGCGTTCCCCTGACGTTCCCTTGCGTTCCTTAGACCCGAGAAGCGGAGGAAGGTGCTGAAAAATGAAGTTTCGGGCCAAAGTGGAGGTCACCCTGAAGGAAGGCGTGCTGGACTCCCAGGGCCGGACCATCCTGGGAGGCCTTCGTTCCCTCGGCTACGGGGACGTGGAAGAGGTGCGGACGGGCAAGCTCCTGCAACTGTCGCTGACGGCCGAAGACCAAGCCCAGGCGGCTTCGCAACTGGAAGAAATGGCGCGGCGGCTCTTGGCCAACCCGGTATTGGAAAAGTTTACGTTCGTTTTGGAACAGGCGTGAGACGGCCATGAAATTCGGCATCATGCTTTTTCCCGGTTCCAACTGCGACCGGGACTGCTTTCATGCTTTGGAGGAGGTCATGGGGGCGCGGGCCATTCCCCTTTGGCACGGGGAGGCCGACCTGAAGGGCGCCGACTGCGTCGTCCTGCCCGGGGGCTTTTCCTACGGCGACTACCTGCGGGCTGGGGCCATGGCCGCCTTGGCGCCGGGTATGGAAGCGGTCCGGGAACACGCGGCAGGCGGCCGGCCGGTCATCGGCATCTGCAACGGCTTTCAGATCCTCTGCGAAGCGGGCCTTTTGCCGGGGGCGTTGCGGCGCAACGCCGGAGGTAGGTTTCGTTGTGAAGACGTCCACCTGCGGGTGGAGAACTACGATACGCCCTTCACCCGGCTGGTGCCGCGGGACAAGGTTCTGCGTCTGCCCATCGCCCACGGCGAGGGAAACTACTACGCCGACCCGGCGGTCCTGAATGAAATGAAGGCCAGGGGCCAAATCGTCTTCCGCTACGTCACGGCCGGCGGGGAGCCCGCGCCGGAGGCCAACCCCAACGGCTCGCTGGAGAACATCGCCGGCGTCTGCAGCCCGGCGGGAAACGTCCTGGGGATGATGCCTCACCCCGAAAGGTCGGTCGAGGCCCTCTTGGGATCGGAGGACGGCCTTTTCATTTTCCGCTCTTTGCTGGAAGGGGTGGATGACCGATGAGCCCCTGGCGCGAGATGGGCCTGACCGACGCCGAATACGAAAAAATAACCGGCCTCCTGGGCCGCGAACCAAACATCACCGAACTGGGGATGTTCGCCGTCCTCTGGTCGGAGCACTGCGCCTACAAGCATTCCCGGCAATTGCTCAAGACCCTGCCCACCAGTGGTCCGGCCATTCTGGTGGGGCCAGGGGAAAACGCCGGCGTCGTGGACATCGGTGAAGAGATGGCCGTCGCCTTTCGCATCGAGTCCCACAACCACCCGTCGGCCATCGAACCCTTCCAGGGTGCGGCCACGGGCATCGGCGGCATCGTTCGGGACGTGCTGGCCATGGGCGCGAGACCCGTCGCCCTTTTGGACCCCCTGCACTTCGGCGAACTGGCCGGTGGTCCGGCCGCCGAGCGTGACCGCTACCTCTTCGCCGGCGTGGTCGCCGGCATTTCCGCCTACGGCAACTGCCTGGGGGTGCCCACGGTGGGCGGGGAACTCCACTTTGCCGCCTCCTACGCCGGCAACCCCCTGGTCAACGTCATGTGCGTCGGGTTCCTGCCCAAGGCCCGCCTGACCCGAGCCACCGCGGCGGGGGAGGGGAACCTGGTCTACCTATTGGGCTCGGCCACCGGGCGCGACGGCATCCACGGGGCGACCTTCGCCTCCGCCGTCCTGGACGAACGCGCCGAAGAGAAGCGCCCCTCCGTCCAGGTGGGCGACCCCTTCATGGAAAAGCTGCTGATCGAGGCCTGCCTGGA
>JAJZBP010000164.1 GCA_021798855.1 Bacillota bacterium | reverse complement strand
TCCATGTCCTTTTTTATTTCCGCCCAGATTCTTTCCTGTCCGGCGGTGAAGGTGAAGGGCAGGCTGCGGCGAAACTCCGACAGCAGGGGACCGTCGGGGCCATGTTCGACCCCCGCTTCGGCCTGTCGCTGCGCCCGGCGGCGGGCCAAACCCAGTTGCAGGTAGAAAAGCTCTTCGAAAACCAGCCGCTTTCTGGCCAGCCCCAACGATTCCCGGCTGCACGGAAAATGGATCTCGCCAACCGCCGCCGCTTTCTCCAAAAGACCGTATTTTTGTCGCAGGTCGGCGGGGAGCGTCTCCCGCAAAGCTGCGCCGTGCTGCGACAGACAATCGTGGATCAGTTTGCGCAGGACCTTTGAGGTGAGGCCGGCGGTCAGGGGATAGACCGGCACGATCCTGAGGCTGTGGATGGGGTCATCCCCTGCCGCCGGTTCATGCTCGGGATTGAGCAACCTGATTTCCCTTCCGAATCGCTGGACTTTGCCGGTGAAAAAGAGGGAGGTTCCCGGGGACAACTCGCGGGCCAGATAGGGGCGGTTGAAGAAAATCCCCCAAACCATTTCGCCGCCGTTGGCGATCCCAATCCTGGTGATGACCATATTCTTGCGCGGCCGCCGCTCGTCGGTGGCGGCGACCACCCCCCACACCGTCTCCACAGCGCCGTTGACCAGTTCCGAGGGGGCGGCGAGCCGACTGCGGTCCTCGTAGCGGGAGGGATAGAAGGCCAGCAGGTCGGCCACGGTGTTGATTCCCAACTTCTGCAGCGTCCGGGCCCGGGCCGGCCCGACCCCGCGCAGGTATTGCACCGGCCGGCTCAGGGCCGGATCCTGCCCACCCTGGTCAACCATCCCGCCCCGGCCTGCCTTTCCCAGACTCCCTGCGCACGCTTTGGATCACCACGTCCACCCGCTCCACGAGGCTGCCGGTATGTTCCTCCAAACTCCGGCGCACCCGCCGCTCCACCGCCGCAGCCACTTCCGCCAGCGGTTCTCCGTAGCCGACCACCAGGTGAACCTCCGCAAACAGCCTTTTGCCGTCCCATTCGATCAGCACGCCTCTCCCGGCGTTCCCCTTCCCCAGGAGTTCGGCCAGACCACCCCGCGATTTACGCGGAGTGGTGCCCAGAACTCCCTCAACCTCCATGGCGGCGACACCGGCCACCGCCGTCAACAATTCGCCCGCGAGGGTCAATTTTCCCGTTCCCGTGTGTATCTCCAAGGTTTTCGCCCCCCCTCCAGGCCGTTGGCCTCGCCTTCGGCTTTTGCAAAAAAGAATCCCGGCAGCCTTGCCATCGCCCGCGATTTTTGCTAAACTACCTCAGTTTGACCGCTCACATTAAGGAGGTGTCTTCCTTGGCCAAGCGTTGCCAGGTCTGTGGTAAGGATGCGGCCGTCGGCAATCTGGTTTCCCACTCCAATATAAAAACCAAACGGCGTTTTCTGCCCAACCTGCAAAAGGTGAGGGCGCTCGTGAACGGACATCCGCAACGGATCGTCGCCTGCACCCGTTGCCTTCGTTCCGGGCGGGTCACCAGAGCCATCTAAGGATCTGGAAGCAAGCCGGCCGACAACCCGCCCCCGTTCGCCGGCGGGTTCTTTTTGCCGGGCCGCCTAAAATCCGCTGATTTTTTCCCAAAAAAGCCCCAAGCCGGTCAGCGCCAGGATTATTCCCGACCATAATTCCGCGCCGGCTTCGACTTTTTGCCCCAATTTCTTGCCGAATTCCATGCCCACAAAGGTCATGCCGAAGGCGGCCGTGCCGATGGCCAACAGGGACCAATCCAGGGGCAGCCCCATTGCTCCCAGAACGAAGCCCACGGCCAGGGCATCCAGGCTGACCGCCATGGAGGCCATCGCCAGACCGATCCCGCGGCTGATGTCCAATTTGTTCTTCTTCTCCCGCAAAGCCAGGATGACCATGTAGACCCCCAACACGACCAGAAAGGCAAAACCCAGGTAACCGGCCAGGTTGCCGTTCACCCTGCCCAGAAGTCCCCCGGCGACCATTCCCACCACGGGCATGAGCACCTGATAAAGTCCGAAACTGAAGCCGATGCGCAGGGCATCGGTTCTTTTCACTCCTCTTATTCCGATCCCGATGGACACCGAGAGGGCGTCCATCCCCATGGAAACGGCAAGAGCCACTATTTTAATGGCGACGATCGGCCCGAACGTAATTTCCTCCTTAGTTCTTACCGTTTACTCCGCCCCTGCCGACGGCCAGCGGCGTCTCCTGCACCAATACCGCCCTCCGGTCGGCCTCGAACCGCAGACGCCAGACGAGCCCGGCGGCCTCCAGGATTATGCCTCCGGACATTTTGGAGCGGCCGGATTTCCTTTCCCCAAAGACAATCGGGACCTCTTGGATCCTCAGGCCGTGCTGGTAACAACGATAGGTCACTTCGATTTGAAAGGCGTAGCCGGTGGACGTGATCCCATCCAAATCGATGCTCTGCAGCGCCTCACGGCGGAAGCACTTGAAGCCTCCCGTCAGGTCGGCAATCGCCAAACCCAAGACTCTCTTGGCGAAGGAAGAACCGGCGTAACTCAGGAGCAACCGGTTTGGCGACCATCCGCTGACGGCCCCGCCGCGAACGTAACGTGAGCCGAGCACCACGTCGGCTCCGTTTACGGCCGTCTGCAAAAGGAACGGCAAAAACTCCGGCTTGTGGGAGAAATCCGCATCCATCTCCAGGATGAAACTGTAGCCGCGTTCGATCCCCCAGCGGAATCCCAAAAGGTAAGCCGAAGCGAGGCCCAACTTCCCGCTCCGGTGCAGCACCTCCACCCGTTCGGGATGCCGGATTTTGATTTGCTCGGCCAGTTCTCCCGTGCCGTCCGGTGAAGCGTCGTCAATGACCAGAACCGAAAAAAGATCCCCCTGGGCCAACACCTCCTCCACCAGCGGCTCAAGATTACCCCTCTCTTCATAAGTGGGGATGATCACTAAAGCGTTCAACTTTTTCCGCCTTTCCGCGTTAAAATATTAGACCAATCGCCAGTGTTCCCCATGGCGGAGAAAACACTAAGCCAACCAATGCCAACTGGAGAAAACCGCAAAGGCACAACCCTGAATCACGGGCGCAGTGATCACGAGCAACCGGTTGACGCTTTCCCGTTTCCCCAGGACGCCCAGGACGATAAAGGCGGGAAAAAGCACCAGCACCAAACGACTCATGCTTAAAAGAGGACTAACCGCACCCAGGGACGGAGCCGTCACCGACAAAAGGTAGGCGGCGCCGGAATAAAGGGCATACGCCGGCGGAAAGCGGAAAATCATCCACAAAATGAGCGCCAGAAAGAGCAGGCTGGAGGACAAATCCAACACCGTAATGACCTGACTGTAAGCCGGGTAGGGATGGGTGGCCATTTGTTTGAAGGCCGCCACGAAACCGACCCACGGCCAGGTCGTTACTCGGTCCCACCCGATGCGCTGCGCCTGCAGAAAGAGAAACGGATCCCCCTCTCGGAAATACTGATAAAGCGCAAAAATCGCCGGTCCGACAAATACCAGACCTATTCGCCAGCTTTTCGCCCATCTTTCCCTCGACCGCCAAAACTCGTAGAGCAAAGGCAGCACGAGCACCATTCCAACCGATCGGGTCAGGGACGCTCCCAAACCGGCCAACCCGGCCAACATCCAGTTTCGGCGCCGGGCGGCGGCAAAACTGACCACCGTAAACAGAAGGAACAAAGATTCGGTGTAAACAGCCGAAAAATAAAAGCTGAAGGGAAATAGGATCAGGTAATCCGTGGTCCGCCTGGCCACGTCCACCCCCCATTCTTCCCGCACCAATCCCTGTAGCCAGACCAACGCCCCCAGAAAAGCCACGTTGCTGAGCACCAACCCGGCCATGGCTCCGCTGCCGACCTCCGGAGTGAAAAGCCAGATCAGGAACGGGTACAGTGGAGAAAAAGCGTATTCCCTCACCCCCTGGTAGCCGCCGGCGGCGATGTGCAAGTACCACTGGGAATCCCAGCGCACCCACATCCCTTCCCAGATCCCACCCGGTAGCGGCCAAGCTTGCGCCGGCCATCCCTGGTGGAACACGGCTCCGGCCAACCATCCCACGACAAGCAAACCGATTCTGGATGCCAAATAAAGGTTCAGGATCCGGGCAAAGTCTTTATTCGCTCCGTTTCACCCCTTGGAAATTTAACCCGCAAACAGGTTATCAAAGGCACTATCCTTTGTCAACGTACTCGCCATGCCCGTTCCGGCTTTACCGCTCCTTGGGCGCCGGCTTTTACCCGGTGGAAGCAAAAATTTGTCCGGCCCGAGCCGGACAAAAACAGTGCCACACCACCCGAACTTATTTGTTTTCTTCCGAGGGCCGGGAAAAGAGCCCAAAAACAGCCATTAAGACTTTTCCGAGTATGCCGGGCACTCTCACCACGTGTACCTTCAAAGTCTTCCCCTCCCTTCTGCGGTAACCGTTCGCCAAAGGTTGCCTTCCTCACTGTATTCCGGCGCCGAACAAACGGTCACTGTTCGGGTCAACACCGGCGCGCGGGATGTTCCTCTTGCCTTCGCCGCCGACTCCCGGCGGCAAAGGCGAGAGCCGGCACGCTCAACGGTCCCCGTCCAGGGCCGACAGCAGGTTGGCCATCTCCAAGGCATCCATGGCCGCCTGGAAGCCGCGGTTGCCGGCTTTGGTGCCGGCCCTCTCGATGGCCTGCTCCAGGTTGTCCGCGGTCAAAACTCCATAAACGACCGGAATCCCGGTCTCCAGTGACACCCTGGCTATCCCTTTGGCCACCTCTGCGGCCAC
>JAJZBP010000002.1 GCA_021798855.1 Bacillota bacterium | reverse complement strand
AGACCAGCCCCGCAGACACGCCGGCCGAGGTGGCCAGCGGGGAACTGGCCGCGTTGGGGGTGGCACCGCCGCCACTCCCGGACGGGGGCGCAGCCCCCACCAACTGCGCCAAGGCGCCCCCGAGGGTCTTGCTCATGACCACCCGGTCGGTGCTGGCCACGATCACCCGCTTCAGTTCGGGGATGCCGCCGTTACCGGTGGCCTGGAGGTAAATCGGCTCGACGTAAAGGAGGGTGCCGTGGACGGGGATGACCAGGAGGTTGCCCTGGATGACCTGGGAACCGCTTTGGTTCCAGAGGGTGAAATCCTGGGAAATGGTGGGGTTTTGCTGGATCAGGCTTTCGATCTGCATGGGACCGTAGACTTGGCGCGTCTTGGGGAACTCCTCCAGGACCAGTTGCCCGTAGTGGGGCCCGTCCATGCGGGCGGCCAGCCAGGCCACCATGTTTTGGCGGTTGGCCGGGGTGAAGGAGTTCATCAGGATCATTTCCGTCCGCCGCGAACCGGGCAGGCGCACCATGGTGTAGTAGGACTCCGACCGGGGTTGGCCGCCGGCGTAGGTTTCGGTGGTCAGGTTCCAGGCGTCCTCCTGATTGTAGAAGACCGTTGGGTCGGTCATGTGGTAGGTCTCCAGGACCGTGGCCTGAAGGTTGAAAAGATCCTCGGGGTAACGCAGGTGGCGGCGCAATCCGGCCGGCATGGCCGACAGGGGCTTGAAGAGGCCGGGGTAAATGCGGGAGAGGGTCGCCGCCACCGGATCGGAGCCGGGCATTTGGTAGAAGGTCACCGAACCGTTGTAGGCGTCCACCACGACCTTGACCGAGTTGCGGATGTAGTTGACGTAGCCGTTCCCGAAGCTCTCGGGATTGGCGTAGGGATAGGCGACGCTGGTGGTGTAGGCGTTCACCATCCAGTAGAGCCTGCCCCCGCTGACCACCATGTAGGGATGGGAACCGTACTGCAGGAAGGGGGCCAACCGCTGGACGCGGTTTTGGATCTGCCGGTGCAGGAGGAGGCGGGTGGCCGGGGTCAGAGCGTTATCCAGGTAAAATTTGCTGGTGCCCATGGCCAGGGAATAGACCAGTTTGTTCCACCCGGTCAGGACGATGCCGTCCTTGCCGTGGTAGTAGTTGGTGACGTTTTGCCCACCCTTGGCATAATCGAATTCGCCACCCTTGGTGCCGGTGAGCACCCAATTGGTGGTGTCCAGCCCGAAGTAAATCTCCGGACGGGTGATTTTGAGAACCCCCGCCGGCGGGATGTTCTGCTCGATGAATTTGGGTTCACCCTGGGAATTGGCGACGTTGACCGGACTGACGACCACGCCGTAGCCGTGGGTGTACTTCTCGTGCAGGTTGACCCAGGTCTGGGCCTGAGTGGGCAGAAGGCTCTGCTCCAGTTCCCGCGGCGCCAGGATCACCTCCGTCTCCTTTCCGCCCAGTCGGTAGCGATCCAGGGTGATGTTGGGAAAATTGTAGTAAAGACGCAGACCCTGCAGTTGGGAGTAGGCCTTGAGCAGCGGCCGGTAATCCATGATCCGCAGGTTGCGGATGGTTCCGGCGTCGGCGGACAGGTCGGCCGTGGTGACGCTCCCCTTGGCCGGGTAGTTGCGCACCTGAACCCGGTTGGTGCCGTAGGCCCGGTTGGTGGAGGCGATGCTGTCGGCGATGTAGGGCAGTTCGGCGGAGGCCTGGTTGGGGGAAACCACCAGGTTTTGCAGCACGGCGCCGTAAATGCCGCCGGCGATGCCCACCACCGCCAGGAGGACGACCGGCCCGGCCAGGAGAGAGGGACGAAGGGCGGCCCGCCCGGACAGGCCGCACCAAGCGACATAAACGGCGCCGGCCAAGGCTATGGCCGCTTTTGCGTAGAGAAAGGGAAGGGTGGCGTGCATGGCCGTGTAGTCGGGGCCGAACTGATACCCGGACTGGGAAACCAAGAGATTTGGTCGCCCCAGCCAGTCACCCCAAGCCCAGACCAAGAGAATCGCCGCCAGGATCAGGCTGCCATGGCGGTAGGCCCCTCGGCGGTCCTGGTCACCGGCCAAAAACAGGAGAAAATAGCCGCCCGCCGTCAGAAGCAGGGCGAAAATACCCAGGCTCAGGAGGATCCGCTGCAGGGACATCTGGGCCGGGAGGATGAACATGTAATAGCCGACGGGAAGGTGAAAAATCGGGTCGGTGACGGTGGACGCGGCCGCGCCGTGTCCGTGGGCGGATGCCGTTACGGTCGTGGCGGCGCCGTGGAGGGCCTGGAGCCAGGTCAGCCAGGAACTGGAGCCGGCCAACCCGTAGAAGAAAGCAAAGAGAAGGGTGACCCCGGTGGCAACCAGCGGGAACGCCCCCCGGAAAAGGGGCAGGAGCTGTTCCGGGATCGCCCGCCCGCCGATGGGGATGACCACTCCCGTCCCGTAGAGGCGTCGCCAGCGACGTTGCACCACCAGCAGGTTGCCACCCAAAACCAGGACGGCCAGGACGCCCGCCAGGATGCCGAATCCCCATTGGGCCGCCCAGGTTGTCCAGAAAACACCGGCGTAGCCGACCGATTTGAACCAGATGGCTCCCGCCGCCAGGGAAATGAGGTTGGGCAGGACGAAGAAAATCAAGATCAGGCCCGCAATCCAGAAAAATGTCGATTTCCGCGTACAACACACCGGCTTTCGCGAGATTGGCGGCGGAGACGGAGTTGAAACGGGATTCTCTGTTTGATTGATTATAGCATAAAGGAATCCGTTCTTGGTCGGTTTCGTAACTTGGATGATTATTGCAAATGCGGCGAGCCGGCCCCGCAGCCAACCACCGCCCGCCCGGCTCGCGGCGGAGCCCCCGCCGGTTCAGTCGGTTGCGTTCCGGTCGAGAGCCCCGACCACTTCGGCGTTGGCTGCCCCTCCCGCGCCGCCCAATAGCCTCAGGGCGGCCACTCCCAGACCCAACACGGCCCAGAGAATGAAGTTGATGTGGGGGTCATACCAGACATCCTCCTCCAGTCCATGGAAAAGGTTGCCGGACACGGCGGCAACGGCAGCCGCGGCGATGCCCACGGTCAACGGATCACCCAGCCGCAGGACAGCCGCCCATCCCCGCAGACCCAACCGGTAAAAGGACAAAAAGAAGTAGGCAAACGCGGCCAATCCCGGCAAACCCGTTTCCAAGAGGGTTTCCAAATACAGGTTGTGGGCATGGTAGGCCGGAATGCCGGCCAACATGGTGTTGGGATAGGCCAAAACGAAGGAACCCGCTCCCAGCCCCAGACCGGTCAGCGGGTATCGCTGGATGAGGGGAAGAACACCCTGCCAAATCAACAGCCGGTAATGGAGCATGTGGCTTCCGGCCAGGTTGGTGAAAGAGGCCAACCGGTGCCGCACCGTTCCCGGCAGGAAGGGGATGGAGAGCGCCGCCAGGGGAGCCAGGCAAAGAAAGCGCGGCGCCACCAGGGCCACCCAGACGGCCAGAGCCACGGTCGCGGCCACCCACCCTCCCCGCGAGAAGGTGTAGACGAGGGATGCCACCAGCAGGAGGCCGGTGACCGCCACCGGCAGCCGACGCCGCCGTCCCCCCCGGAACAACAGGGCCGCCGCCAGGGGGAGGAGGAGGGTGAGGTACATGGCGTAAAAATTCGGATCGCTGAAGACGGAGTAGATGCGGGTGGTCAACCCCGGATTGTGGGCAAGGTCCACCCAGGTGGCCGAAGTCTTGACTCCCCGCACCAACTGGTAGAGGCCGGGCAGGGATACGAGCCCCCCCCCCGCCAGCAGGAGATAAGCATAGCGGAGCAGGGTGCGCCTGGAGCGGATATCCACCGCCACCAGCACGAAAAGCAGCAGGTAACTCAACCAAAGGACCAAATCCAGGAGACTGCCGTGCGGATCGATGCTGCCGGTGGCCGAGATGACCAACACCCCCGCAAGGATCCCCAGGGGCATACCCAGGGGGATTTCCGGCAGGGATCGTCCCCTGACCAACCGCCGTCCCAGCGCGATTCCGGCTATTCCCCAGATTAAAAGCACATTCAATGTGGTCGGCAGGAATGGTTCGGCCAACAAAAGCCACGGCAACAGCCCGGCCACGGACAATCTGTCCAAGATGAAACTCCCGCCGAGCGCTCCCCGCAAGCGTTCCCCCAGGGCCTGCACCCACCTCCCCAAAGCGCCCACGGCCGTTCCGGTGTAACCAAGTCGCCATTCGTTTCCCGTTTCTCCGGCCAGCACCCAACTTCCAGCGGCCATCTGGGACAGCCGGCCTTCCAGTCCGATTCCCAACGCCCGGAACGCGTTGAGAATGGCGCTTTGGCCGACGATCCGCCAAACGGCGCTGCCGCTGAAAAGATTCCGCCGGCTCATTGCGCGCCCCCACCGGCATAGATCTTCCATACTATACCGTCATTGTCCTGGAAGAAACCGCTCCTGACCGGGACCAGCGTCCCAATGTGGATCTGAGTGCTTCCGAGCAGAGTGGCCACCGGGGTCACCTGCCCGTTCCCCCGAACGGTGACGTACAGGTTCCGAAAGTCGGGGGAGGTCCCCGCCACGCCATTCTTCCACACCTCGACCGGCACCCGCTTCACGGCGGTCACCGTGCCCAGCGGGCTTCCGGTGTGAGCGTTCACCAGTTGGTCACCCGGCCGGAGGGCTCTCAGCACCGGTCCCCGCAGGTTTGCAAAGAGCATCTGAATTTTCACCGTGCCCAGTTGTCGCCCGATCTCTTTCCCCGGCCCGTAATGCAGGTACAGGAATCTTGCCACCAGGAAAACGGCCAAAATCACCACCAGGATGTCGAGCCACATCCAACGCTTACGTTTGCCGCCCATCATTTTTCTCTCCCTCCCGTCCCGCCGCGACGGTCAATTCCCACAGTTTGATTTCCTTCAGAAAGTGGTAAAACCCTTGCAAAGCCGCCAGGGCGAACCCCCTCACCCCGTCCCGGTAACCTCCCCGCCAGATGAAACGGTAAAACAGGACCACCACGGGCAGCGCCAACGCTCTGTTCCAACTGAAACGTTTCCCCTGACGGGCGGCGTATGCTGCTTCCAAGTCGGTGTAGCCGTTGAGCCTGGCCAAAAAGGAAGCACTGGTGGGATGGGACAGGTGGAGGATCGGTCCCTCAAGCCTGCCCCCCACCCCCCGCACCAACACCCGCTCATGAACGTCCCGCGTGTAGGCACAGCCGCAAAGATCCTTGCGAAAGAGGCGCAGGTGGTAACGGGTCCAGTCGCCGGCCGCCACCCAGTCTCCCAACAAGTGTTCCCGGCGACGAATTTCATAATGGGCGGGACCGCCGTCACCCCGCGCCACCACTTCCTCGATTTCCCTGCGCAATGGTTCGCTGACCCGTTCGTCGGCGTCCAGCACCAAAATCCACGGGCCGAGGGCTCGGGAACAAGCGAATTCCCGTTGGTCCGGAAATCCCGTCCAGTCGCGCTGGGTCACGTTGTCCGTATATTCCCGGCAAATCTCCGGCGTTCCGTCGGTCGAGCCGGAATCGACGACCACGATTTCGTCGGCGAAACGGACGCTCTCCAGGCAATCGCGGATCTTCTCTTTTTCATTTCGGGTGATGACGGTTACACTGAGTGAAGCCATGCCGTCGACCTAGCGTCCCGCCGGCATTGGGCTTACCTTCCAGACCGTTCCCTGCACCCCAAAGATGTTGTCGGAAAAGGGAAAAGGCGCCCCCAACCTGACGGGCGTACTCCCCAGGACCACTCCGTCGGCCGTCACCGTACCCGGTCCCACCAGGGTGACGTAATCGTCCTCATAGACGGGAGAGGTGGTTTCGGTCGTCATGCCGTTCGCCTTTTTCTCCAGCACGACGGCGGGAACGGCGTCGGTCGCAAACACCCTGCCCAAGGCTGAGTTGTTCGTGGTGTTGACCACCCGCGTGCCGGGGCGGATGGCCGCCACCGTGGGTGCCCGCACCGCCGGGACCAGGACTGTCACCCTGATCTCCTGCAGGGCGGGCGGACCGGCCACCGCCCGCAACAGGCGGGGCGCCAGGAATATTCCCGCCGCCGCCAGCACCAGGAGGATGACCACCAGATCGATCACGTTGACCAAACCGAAAAGCCTGCCGCGCTCATCCAACATATTCCCCTGCCCCTTCCGTTTCCGCCAGTAAATGTGAAAGCAATTGAGCGTTCCTGGCGGCCCTCACCCGCAATCGGGAGGCGGCTTCCGCCAATTCCCGCACCGTGGCCGAACGTTCAGCCAAAGTTTTCTCCACGGCCGCCACAATGTCCTCCACTTTGATCTTTTCGATCCGTCCGGCCATCGGCCCTCCCATTTCCCGCAGGACGCCTTCAACCTTTGGGTCGTAGCTCAAGCCCACCCCCGGAACCCCTTGCGTCGCCGCCAAGACCACGGCGTGCAGCCGCATTCCCAGGACCAATTCCAACTGGCCAAGGATGCCCAAAAGTTCCGACACCCCCAGCCCTCCGGGTAAAAGGTACCCCTGCCGGCGCATCTTGCCCAGGGCTTGGCGGCAAACCCTCTCATCCCTCCGGTGTTGGAACGGCAGGTAGATTATGTCATATCCCCGTTCGATCAGCCAATCGGCGGCGGTGGCCACCACCCCCAGATATGCGTTTTCCCCTTCCCAGGGCCGCAGGGATACCCCCACCACCGGCCGTGAAAAACTGATGCCCGCCCGGCGCAACAGTTCCCGGCTCGTCCCCTCCGGCGCCGGTTCCAACAAAAAAGCCGGATCGGCGGTGACCTCCCACGGACAGGTGGGAAGCATGCGCAAACGCTTGGCCGTTTCCATCGATCCGTGGTCCCTCCAGGTCACCAGGTCGGCCGCCTGCAACGCCCGGCGCGCCAGGTAACGCCCGGTGGCGCTTTCCAAAGGCCCCAGGCCGTTGGCGTAAAAGGCCACCTTTAAACCCATCCGCTTGGCCAGCATGGCCATCCCCGCATAGTACCACAGGGACCGAAGACTGGTGCGGTCTTGGAGAAGGGTGCCACCCCCGCTGATAAAAACGTCCGCCCGACGAAACAGCCGCCAGACGGCCGGAAGGTTGTAACGATGAACCGCGTCCACCCCGTGGGCTTCCCTGGTTTCCCGAGGCGACGCCGAAAGAACCACCGGCCGCACGGTCGGTCTCACCTCCTCCAAGGATTGGAGGATCCCCTGTAAAAGGGCCTCGTCCCCGCTGTTGCCGAAGCCGTAATAGCCCAGGATGACGGCCTGCCGAGCGGCGCCTTTCCCGCCGCGCCGACAGAGCCGGTAGACTTTCAGGATCTCGTCCACCATCCAGCCGACCGAATAGCCCGCTTCCACTGTTCGGCGCCCGAGTCGTCCCAGGGAATCGGCCAGTTCATCGTTTGCGAGGACGGTCCCGATGGCCTCAACCAGTTTTTCGGGAGTGATGGTTTCGCCCTTACCCCGTGCGGTGAAGTTGGCGGCCTTCAGGTTCTCCAGATTGTCGGGCTGAACCAGCCCACGGAAACCACCTTCACCGGCGATCACCACCGGTTTGCCCGACGCCATTCCCTCGAGGGCAACCCGGGCCACTCCAACCACCACGCTGGCCAGGGCAAAAAAACCCGGGGTGTCGGTCCTTCCCCCTGGGCAGAGGACGACCTGCCGTCCCAGTTCACCGTTGACCCTCCCGGCGGCCTCCCGCACCAACCGCCCCTCCCGTCCGTCACCCACGATGACCATCCGCAGGTCCGGATGAATATCCAAAAGAGCCGGAGCAGCCCGGACCAGGGCCAACGCAGCCTGAACGGTTCCCGGCCGATCCATCCCCAATTCATCCAGTCGGCTGACGTGAACCACCAGGGGACTGTGCGCGCGAAGCCCCATCTCCTGCTCCAGCCTTTCTCCGCCCTGCGCTCCCCGCGGGGAAAAGCGGTCCGTATCCAACCCGTTGGGGATCACCGCGATTTTCCCCCGCGGATAGCCGAAACTCCGGCTCACATAGGTCGCGATATCTTCGCTGACCGCGATTGTATGGTCCCCGAATCGGGTGAACAAACGCCACCATGGGCCGGAGCGGTAGACGGCATGGTAGGTGGTTACCAGGGGAACATCCGGCCGCCCGCCCCGCCCCCTCCTGGCCGCCTCGGCCACCCAGGCCGGAATCCGGGCATGGGCATGGATCAATTCGACGTCTTCTTCGGTGATGATTCGCCGCATCCCCCGGATCGCCTGGCGCAATTGCCAGGGGCGGCGACTGGCCAAAGGCAAAGAGTAGTGGACAATGCCGTCCGCGGTCAGCTCTGTTGTCAGTGTCCCACCTTGGGAAGCCACCAAAACCCGGTGGCCACGCCGGGAAAGTTCTTTGGCCAGGGCCACCACGTGGGTTTCCGCCCCTCCCAGGGAAAGGGACATGGCGGCCAGGAGAACGGTCAACCGTTCCCGCCGCGCCGGACCTTCCCCATCCTCGGCCGCCCTCTGCGCCGCGCCTCTCGCCGCTTCGCCGGTCTTCGGTTCCACCACCGGGACATTCCCCCTTCTCAATGAACCGATTGCCGCCACCACCGAACGAAGGCCACCCCGGCCCAGATCAATTCCACGACGCCGAACGGCCACGTTCCGGCCAGCCAACCGTAGGCCGACGAAGCCAAACAAGCCCAGGCGAAGGCGAAGGTAAACCAGTTGGATCGGCTCTCCAGAGCGTAAAAGAGCATCATCAAAGTCACCGCCGTGGCCCCGAAGATGATCAACACCTTGATCTCCTCCAATTTTCACGAAAAAAAGTTTTTCCTGGGCGGTTTTTGTGCCATAATTAAAACCTCGCCAAACCTCGCCGAAAACTCTCTTGAGGAGCGATTCTTTGAGCCAAGGCAATCCCCCCCGGACCAGCCTTTCGTCGAATTCCTCCCTCGGGCGCGTGGTCACCAAGGCCGCCGGCCTCGTCGGGGTTCTGCTGGTTTTCTCCAGAATTTCCGGCTTCATCCGCAACGCGGCCATCGCCGCCATTTTCGGCCAGGGACAGGCCGCCAATATGTACAGCGCGGCCTTCTTGGGCCCCGACGCCATTTACAATATCCTCATCGGCGGCGCCGTATCCTCGGCGTTCATCCCGGTCCTCTCCCGCTACTTCACCGCCGGGAAGGATGAAGATGCCTGGAAAGTGGTTTCCACCGCCGTGAATATCACCTTTTTGGGTATGACCTCCCTGGTGGCCGTCGGTATTCTCACCGCCTCCTGGTGGGTCAGGTGGCTGGTTCCCGGATTTTCACCCGCCGACCAGTCCTACACGGCTTACCTCACTCACCTGACTCTGGGAAGCATTCTTTTCAACTCCCTGTGCGGTGTCCTCTTCGGGGTGCAAAGTTCCCGTTTCAATTTCTGGGCCACCGGCACCGGCCCGATTCTCTTCAATCTGGTGACCATCGCCACCGGAGTGCTCTTGGCCGGGAAAATGGGCATCGCCAGTTTCGCTCTGGGCACCCTCCTGGGAAGCATCGTCAACTTCCTCACCCAGGTCGCCGGCACCATCTCCCTCTCCCCCCGTTACAACTTCCGCTTGGAATTGCGCCATCCGGGCGTGCGGCGGGTGGTTCGCCTGATGGTGCCGATCATGATCAGCGGTGCGGCCTCCCAAATCGCCCTGGTTCTCAACCAAAGCTTTTTGGCTTCATTCGAGCCGCCGGGAGTGATCAACGCTCTGGTTCTTTCCAGCCGTCTGATGCTCCTGCCGGTTTCCCTCGGAACCATGGTCGGCGTGGCCCTCCTGCCCGCCCTTTCCGGCCAAGCCGGCGCCAATAAAACCGAGGACTTCCGCCGTTTCCTCGGAGCGAGCCTCCGGGCCGTGGTCTTCTTGGCCATCCCCGCTTCCCTGGGTCTGGCCCTGCTGGCCAAACCCGCGGTGGCGATCCTCTTCCAACACGGCAATTTCACGGCTCACGATACCCTGGTCACGTCCACCAGCTTGGTCTATTACACCATCGGCATCGTCGCTTACAGTTCGCTCGAAATCGTCTACCGGGCCTATTACGCCTTGGAAGACACTCTCACCCCTTTCAAGTTGGCCATGGCCTACCTGTTATTCTCCGTTTTGCTCAGCCTGGGGCTGATTCACCTCCTCGGCTACCGAGGACTCGCCCTGGCTTATTCCCTCAGTGGTTTCTTCAACTTGGCGCTCCTTTTCTTGTCCTTGCGCCACCGCCTCGGCGGCATCGGAGGGTATCCCTTGGCCCGAACAGCGGTCCGTTCGCTGATCGCCTCCGTCGGAGGAGGCGCCGTCATCCTTTTGGTGGAAGCCATCGCCGGATCCATCCACGCCCCCGCCCTGCTCCTGGAGGGGGGGCAGGTGGCCGCAGGCCTCCTGCTGGGGGGGGGAATTTTCCTCGCCCTTGGTTGGCTGCTCGGCGCGGAAGAAGTCGGCATCCTGTTGGATTTCTTCCTCGAACGATTCCGTCGCAAACCGGCTCATCCCTAAACCAAAACCACGGTCTCCGGCGAATGATCAGCCGGCTCGTCGGCCTTCGGCCAAGACGCCCAGCCTCCGGAAACATCCCATTTCCGCAGTGCGCGATCACCCATGACGTTTCTCCAAATGTTCGACCTGACGAAAACCTTCGCCGTAAACTTCGTGGGCTTCCCCAAATACCAAGAAGGCTTGCGGATCCGCCCGATAAGTGACGGCTTTCAAGGCAAACACCTCCGAACGGGAAATCACCACCAAAACCGCGTCCTTGTCACGCCCGGTATAAGCTCCACGTGCCTGAAACACCGTCGCCCCCCTGCCCAGAGCATCCATGATCTCTTTGGCCACCGTGCCTCCCCGTTCGGTGATGATCCAGGCTGCCTTGGAGTAGTCCAAACCCCATTGGACCGCATCCACCATCCTGGTGGCCACGAAGAGGGCAAAAAGGGAATACATGCCCAGGGTGAGACCGAAAACCAAGCTGGTGGCCGCGATCACCACCAGGTCCGCGGCCAACAACCCTTGTCCCATGGTCAGTGGCGCGTAACGGACCAACAGCCTGGCCACCAGGTCCGTCCCCCCGGTGGTTCCCTGGGAGCGAAAGACAATCCCCAATCCCAGCCCCGAGAGCACCCCCCCGTAGACCGCACCCAGCAGGAGGTCGTGGGTTGCCGGCGGCGGCCGCAACACCTGGCTCCACAGGGAGAGCGCGGCGATGCCAAACAGCGTGCGCGCCCCGAAACCTCCACCCAGAACCCTGGCTCCGGCCAGGAAAAGGGGGACGTTGAGTCCGAAAATGCCCACTCCCAGGGGCACCCCCCAGACAAGGTGCAGGAGGATGGCCACCCCGGTCACTCCCCCGTCGTTGAGGCGATTGGGAACGTAGAACGCGTTGATTCCCAGCGCCGTGACGGCGGTCCCCAGGGTGATCCCCAGATAGCTTTTCCACCATCGGCCGATGCCGACCGCACCGGCGAAACGGGACGCCACCCGGCAAAAACCGCGTCCCACCCTTTCCAATGGGCAACGGTTCCCGACTTTCACGCCCGCTCCCGCAGGGCCGCCCAGAAAAACTGCGGCAGGGCCAGCATCCGCCCCGCTCGGCGCGGTTCCCGGATCAAGCGATAAAGCCACTCAAGGCCGATCCGCCCCATCCAGGAGGGACACCGCACGGCCCTACCGGCGAAGACATCCAACGCTCCACCGACGCCCACGGCCAGGCCCACTCCCAACCGTTCCAGGTGGGCCGCCAGCCATTTTTCCTGCCGCGGGACGCCGAGCCCCGCCAGGAGGATCTCCGCCCGGGAGGAACGGATGGTCTCCACCAGAGACGTTTCCTCCTCCGCAGTGAAATAACCGTGAGCCGTACCCCGCACCTCCAACGTCGGGTTCGCCGCCCGCAAACTTTCCGCCGCCGACTCCGCCACTCCGCGCTCACCTCCCAGGAGGAACACCGACCGCCGGCCCCGACCAAGGAGCCGGCGAACGAAGTCCACCCCGGGCACCCGCACCAGTCGCCTTATGCCCCTGAGCCTCCCGACCAAGACCACTCCCGCTCCATCGGGAAGAACCAGGTCAGCTCGACACAAAATCCCCTTCAGATCCAGATCCCTTCCGGCAAGGTTCAGCATCTCCGCGTTGGGCGTAACCACCAGGTGGGTTCCCCCCTCCGCCAACATGGTTTCGGCCCGCCGCGCAGCCTCCTCCAGCGTGAGAACGTCAACCGAAACCCCCAGGATCCGACAACGCTGCCCGCGCATTTCCCTTTCCCCCCGCCGGCCAAATCGCCCTTATTTTACCCAACAGCCCCCCGAGCACATCCCAAAAGCCACCCTGAACGAATCCGCCACCCGCCCCACACCCGCCGCCCGCGCCCGGGCGGCGGCTCAACCTCAACCCCGCCCCCCCGCTGCGGAAGCGCTCCATTGCAACCAGGCCAGAATCAACGGATCCAACTCTCCGTCCATGACCCCCTGGACGTTTCCCAATTCCACGCCGGTCCGGTGGTCCTTGACCAGGGAATACGGCTGGAAAACGTAAGAACGGATCTGATTCCCCCACGCGATTTCGCCTTGGTCCCCCCGGATGTTTTGGATTTCCCGTTCCTCTTCCTCGAGCTTCAATTCCGTGAGCTTGGCCCGCAGGATCCCCATGGCCGTGTCACGGTTGGAGTGCTGGGAGCGTTCCTTCTGACAGGTCACCACGGTGTTGGTGGGCAGGTGGACGATGCGCACCGCCGATTCGGTTTTGTTGACGTGCTGGCCGCCGGCGCCACCCGCCCGGAAGGGGTCGATCCGCAGGTCCTCCGGGTTGATGGTCACCTCCGCGTCGTCTTCCTCCATCTGAGGCAGGCAATCCACCGAGGCAAAGGAGGTGTGCCGACGGCCGGAGGCGTCGAACGGAGAGATCCTGACCAGGCGGTGAACTCCCCGTTCCGCCTTCAGGTAACCGTACGCGTTTTCCCCGGTGACCTGTATGGTTATGCTCTTCAGGCCGGCCTCGTCACCCTCCAGAAGGTCCAGGGTTTCGGCCTGGAAACCGTGGCTGCCCGCCCAACGGTTGTACATCCGCGCCAGGGACTCCACCCAGTCTTGGGCGTCCGTTCCGCCCGCCCCGGCGTGCAGGGCCAAGATGGCGTTTCCCCGGTCATACTTTCCGCGAAAGACGACACCCATTTCCAGGCGCTCGGCTTCTCTGGTCAGTTCCCGCCAACCCTCTTCCACCTCTTCGCGCACCTGAGCGTCGTTTTCCTCTTGCCCCAATTCGCGGAGGATTGCCAAATCACCGTGTCGCCTGATCAGGTTGTCCAACCGCTCCAGAGGCGCCCTGCCCTCGGCGATCCGCCGCAGGAGTTTCTGGGCACCCTCCTGATCGGCCCACAACCCCGGGTCCGCCGCCCGATCTTCCAATTTCGCCAGTTCCGCTTCCCGGCCCGCCCGGTCAAAGAGACCTCCCAAGGTGTTCCAGTTTTTCCCCCAGCGCGGCCAATTCAAGCCTCAGTTCGTCGTAATTCAGTTTTTTCTTCCTCCTGTCCGCGTTTCGCCATGGAAAATTTCGACATCATGATTCCGCCCCGGCTCCGCCCCGATTCCGCGAAACGGCCTCGCGCACGGATCTCATCCGGCCTCGCGACCGTGGCATTTCTTGTACTTGACGCCACTGCCGCAAGGGCAGGGATCGTTTCGCCCCACCTTGACCGTCGGCGTCGCCCGGGCCGGAATGGCCGGACTCACTTCCCCTCCCAGGTTCTCGAAGACCTGCCGGGGAGCCTCCGGCTGTTCAACCACCACATCGACCTGATAGATAAGCCGGGAGACATCATTGCGAATCGCCTGGACCAGTTCCTGGAACATATCGTAGGCCTCGCGCTTGTATTCCACCAGGGGATCCCGCTGGCCGTAGGCCCGCAGGCCGATCCCGTCCCGCAGTTCATCCATGCCGTCCAGGTGTTCGATCCACTTGCTGTCGACCGTCCGCAGGAGCAAAACGCGCTCCAATTCGCGCATCATCTCCGGACCCAGGGTTTTCTCCCTTTCGGCGTACAATTCCTCGGCTATCCCCAAAAGTAATTCCTCGATCTCCTCCCTGGTCTTACCGGCAAGCCGCGAAGCTTCCACCCTGCCCGGATGCAGAAAGTGGGCCTCCATACCGCGCAATAGGCCGTCGATGTCCCACTCCTCGGGATGGACCTTGTCCGGACAATGGGAAGCCACCAGATCGCCGATCAGTTGTCCCACCATGTCCATCACCTGATCCCGCAGATTTTCCTCCCGCAGCACGCGGCGTCGCTCGGCGTAAATGATCTCGCGCTGGGTATTGATCACATCGTCGTATTCCAGAACGTGCTTGCGCAGGTCGAAGTTCCGGTTTTCCACTTTTCTCTGGCTGCCTTCGATGGTCCTGGTCAAAAGGCCGGATTCCAGCGGCTGGTCCTCCTCCAAACCAAATCGATCCATCAGACCTTTCACGTTGTCTCCCCCGAAGATGCGCATCAGATCGTCCTCCAGGGAAAGGTAGAACCGGGAGACTCCGGGATCCCCCTGGCGTCCGGCGCGTCCCCGGAGCTGGTTGTCGATCCGTCGGCTTTCGTGCCTTTCGGTGCCGATGATCCGCAGGCCACCCAGATCCGCCACGCCATCCCCCAAGACGATGTCCGTCCCTCGTCCGGCCATGTTGGTGGCGATGGTGACCGCCCCCTTTTGCCCCGCCCGGCTGACGATCTGGGCCTCCCGCTCGTGGTACTTGGCGTTCAACACCTCGTGGGTTACCCCCCGCTGGGAGAGCATCCGCGACAGCCGCTCCGATTTTTCAATGGAAATCGTGCCCACCAAACCCGGTTGTCCCCGCCTGTCGCACTCGACAATGTCCCCCTCCGCCGAGCTGAAATTGGCGGTCTCCGTTATATCACCGGCGTCCGGCTCATACTTGCGGATCAGGGGCTTGTTGGTCGGGATCACCAGCGTATCCATCCCGTAGATCTTGCGGAATTCCTCCTCCTCGGTGACCGCCGTTCCCGTCATCCCGGCCAGTTTCTCGTACATCCGGAAGTAATTTTGAAAGGTGATCGTGGCCAGGGTTTGACTTTCCTCCTCGACCTTGACCCCTTCCTTGGCCTCTATGGCCTGGTGCAGGCCGTCCGAATAGCGCCGCCCGAACATGAGCCTGCCGGTAAATTCGTCCACGATGATCACCTGATTGTCCTTGACCACGTAATCCCGGTCCCGCTTCATCAAAACGTGAGCCTTCAGCGACTGGAGCAGGTAGTGGGACAGGTCCTGGGCCCGGTTGGCGTAGAGGTTCTTCACCCCGATCATTTTTTCCACCTTCGCAACCCCCTCCTCGGTGGGAGCCACGGCGTGATTTTTCTCATCAACGGTGAAGTCCTTCTCCGCGACCAACCGCGGTACGATCCGGGCGAAACTCTGATAAAAGGCGCTGGAACGCTCTCCCGGCCCGGAAATGATCAATGGAGTTCGAGCCTCGTCGATCAGGATGGAATCCACTTCGTCGATGATGGCGTAGTGGAGATTCCGCTGCACCATCTCCTCCGGGCGCAGCACCATATTGTCCCGCAGGTAGTCGAAGCCGAACTCGTTGTTCGTCCCGTAGGTTATGTCGGCAGCATAGGCTTCCACCTTTTGTGGGTAGTCGAGGCCGTGCACGTTCAGTCCGACGGACAAACCAAGGTAAGCGTAAATCCGGCCCATCCACTCGCTGTCTCGGCTGGCCAGGTAATCGTTGACGGTGACGACGTGCACCCCTTTCCCGGTTAAGGCGTTCAGGTATGCCGGCAAGGTGGCCACCAGCGTCTTGCCCTCCCCGGTGGCCATCTCCGCCACCCGCCCTTCATGGAGCACCAACCCGCCGATCACCTGAACGTCAAAGTGCCGCATTTGCAGGGTTCGCCGCGCCGCTTCCCTGGCCACGGCGAACGCCTCGGGCAGAAGTTCATCCGTGGTTTCGCCCCGTTCGAGGCGCCCCCGGAATTCACCGGTCTTGGCTCGCAAAGCCCCGTCATCCAGCGCCGCGGTCTCCCCTTCCCGGGCGTTGACCGCTTCCAACCGGCGGCGCAGGCGCTTAATTTCCTTTTCGTTGTAATTGCCCAGAAATACGTTGCTCAAGAATTTGAGCACGTCAAAACCCTCTTTCTGCTCATCCAAAGGAGCATTTTAGCACGTCGGAAGGCCAAAAAAAAGGGTCGCCGCCGCCCCGCGCGCAACGACCCACACGCCGCCGCCCCCCCCGCCGGCGACCCGCAACCTTACAGTTCCGGTTCGAGCAGTCCGTAATCACCGCTTTTACGCCGGTAGAGCACATTGATCCGCTGGGTTTCGGCGTTGGCAAAAACATAAAAATCGTGACCCAGCAGGTTCAATTGCAAGATGGCCTCATCCACCACCATCAGTTTCAGGGAAAAACGTTTATGCCGCACCACTTTCTCGGAATCTTCCGGCTCTCCCGCCTTCTGCCGCCAAAAAGGCTGTAATTCCTTCCCGCCTCCATGACGGATCCTTGCGGCTATTTTGTCCCGGTGGCGCCGGATTTGCCCCTCCAGCACCTTGACCGCCCCGTCAATGGAGGCATAGAGGTCACCCGTTTCCTCCTCCGCGCGGAGCGTCAGCCCGTGGAAACCGACCGTTATTTCGGCCCGGTGCCGTTCTTTTTCCACTCCCAGGGCCAATTGCACCACCACGTTCCCCAAATATTTCTCCATCTTGCGCAATTTATCGCCCGTATGCCGGCGGATGGCGTCGGTCAAGTCCAGGTTCCGTCCGTGGATCACGATCTCCATCTTCTCCATCCTCCTTTAATGCCTCCGACCTTTTGGGACCGCAATGGGAACCGCCGGGACATTTTGTTTGTCTCCACAAGCTTGAACAATTTCTCGGTCTTTTAACAGGAGCAGGCGGCTTGATTTAATTCCCCAACCTCCCCGGCAAATCCTCCTCCGGCTTCCAAACTTTCCAAACCTCCCGCAGGCTCGCCCCCCACTCTTCCGTCCGGCTCGGACGGCGACCTTGCGTTTTCAAGTTTCCGGGTGCCCATGTTCCGCCGAGCGAAGGATTACTCGGACAATGGCGAATCTTCTTCTTTGTCGAATAAACCACCAATGTTCTTCTCCGGTTGTGGATAACTTTTCGGTTGTGGATAGTTTTTCTGTTGAAACGGTTGATAATTCTGTTGATAAGCATCGGGACAAGGCTGCTCCCTGTTAATTATCCCCGTCGGCTTTTTTCTTTTGTCGAAGTCATTCCGGCTTTACTGTCGAATTGTCGCTCGAGCAGGAAGGCTGGCGTAACGGATGACTCCGGGCGCGAACCTGCGTCTCCCTTGGCGAAAACGTTGGACGCCCAAGCCGCCCGGCCGGCCGAGAGGCTTTGGCCCTGGCGTTTGGAAAATAAAATAACCCCTCGCGGGGGCGGTGGCAACCTCGGCTTTTCGGGACCCATGACCGCAACTGCGGACTTAAAATCAGTCGCGGCTACTAAGTCAGTCGTCTTTTTTGTTCACTTCGCCCGCCGGAATCCGTTCCTTCCGCGCCAACCATGAACCGCTGGGGACGAGACGCTTGTTGGAGGAACAAGGCCTCGCCCCCGCACAGGCGGGCGGCTTCCACTCCGTCCAGCAGCCGGGAGATTTCGCGGTTCAAGCCGGCCAATTCCGCCTTGACCCGCCGGAAGTCGCGGTAGTTACCCACCAATTCCTCGACTTCGGCACGGTCGGCCTCCCGTATGAACAGCATCTTGGTCCTGCCGGCCACCCGCAGGGACAAATACGTAAAGGGCCCATGCTTTTTGCCGTTTTGGCAATGGCAGTTTTTCTTGCCGCAGGTCTTAAACTGGCTCACCAAAGAGCCCCGGAGCAGGGAAATCCCGGCGATAAGTTGTTCCTCCAGGCTATTTCGTTTTTCGCGTAATTCACGTAAACGATGGCCGGAACCATTCAGATCCAGAGTACGGTCGAAACCGGAGGTCAATCTTTTAGCCATGGCGGTCGCGGGTCCGGAACAGGCATCGCGTTCACTCACGTCCCCCATCCATTCCCGCCCCCCAACCTGTCCGTTTCCCCTAACCCCTTTGATCAAAAAAGGCGCCGCCCTGGTCACTTCCAATTCTCTGCAATTCAAGCAAAAGCTTCTTCATATCCTGCAATCTCCCAATTTTATCCTCCAACTCGGCCAGTTGCGCGCTCAGGGTCTCCCTACCACGCTGGTCCGCCGCCACGGCAACCCTCAACGCCTCCTCGTCGTCGTTGGCCGGAAGGTAACCGCTTTCCATCAACCCGTCCAAGAGATCCTCCCTGGAGCGCAAAAATTCAGCGGCTTTCCCCCATTCCTTGGCGGCAAGAGCTTCCTCCAATCTTTCGGATAGAGACAGCAACTCCCCCATCCGCTCGTCCATCAGATCCGACGGCTGAACTGGCTGACCGCAGCCACCTTCTTAGGTTCACCCGAAGAGCCGTAAAGACCACAACCACCGCCGCCCAGCAACGCTTCCAGGGAAAACTCCAAGAACACCATGCCCTGTTTCACCAAGACGGCGTTAAGTTCATTCAGCCGACGCAAAGCATCGGCCAAACCGAGCAGTTTGACCCGGACCTCCTCTAGTCTGCGGGCCACACCAACCCTGTGACTACGCTCGATCCAATAGCGCAACGTGCGTTGCCCGCCCGGCGGGACCGGCTCGCCCCGTTCGACCATGGCCGCCGCCATCTCCTCTTCCAAAGAAAGACGTCGCCTTTCGAAGCGGTTCACCTGCCAAACAAGCGCCTGCTCGGCTCGGATCGCTTCCTCCAGAGCGTCCAGTTTGGTTCCCAGCAAGGCGACCCTTTTCTTCTCCGCCCACTTCACCAAATCCGTATAGACCATCGCCTCCCCTTCCAGGATCGCGGCCATTCCCTCCAGGGATTCCGATTCCGGCCGGCCGGCGCTGGTGTCGGACCATTCTTCGTCACCAGTTGCCACCAGGTCACCCATGACCTTACCTCTTCTCTTCATCGCACCATGGGCCACGCCTTTTCCGCCGCATCATTCGGGCAGTTTATCCGCCATCGCCCTCCCCAGCATCTTCCCCGCGATCTCCAGACCGCCGGGACGATAGGTACCGTCGGCCACCGCTTTCGCCAAACCAGCCAGCCGGTCGGCGTTCTCCCCTCCCGTCGCCTTCGTCGCTGCGGACCGGTCCATGGCTATTTCCTTGGCCCTGCCCGAAAGGGTAACCCTGTCGGATCTCGGTGCGGCTTGGCCTTGATTCCGGGGCTGTTTGCCGGGAGAAAGTTGCGTGGTGTTGGCGGAATCGCCGGTTTCCTGGGGAGCGTTGGCCCCACTCCCCGGATAGCCGGCCAGGATGGCGTGAATCTGCTTGTCGGAAATAACCATCACGCACGCCCCTTTCTCCGGTACCGACTGCCTTTCCAATCACCCTTCATCTTTTTATCGTCACCCATGACCATTGAGCTAAGGGGCAAAAACAACACAATAACGCCCTGGCACCCCGAAATCATCTACCCACGGCCAGGAACGCCTAAAACAAACTCATTTGCGGCGTTCTCCGCCTCCGCGCCCTCCCGGAACATCGTTCATCCTGATGTACATCCCCTCCGACTTTTTCCCAGGGGTGGCCAGCCCAAGCCCCTTCCCCAGTCTTTGCAAACACGCTGGACAAAAGCGCCCGCCGGCGATGGGCTTGTGGCAACCGGCGCAAAACAGCCTGGTTTCCCCCTGCAGGAGGAGTCGGCCTTCCTCGATCAGGCGCAAAATCACCTCCGGCTTGGCCCCGGTCAGCTCACTCAAACCGTCGATGCCCAAGCCCGGTTCCCGGTGTAAAATCTCCCTGATCTTCTCGAAAAGTTCGTCTTCCCCCCGGAGGCACCGCGGGCAGATCCCCCGCACCAGCACGGCCAGTTCCCCGCAAGTTTGGCAGTTTCCGACCATTCTCGGTTCCCTCTCCCTTCCCCAATTCACCCCAGGACTATTGATCGCCGGAAGACGCCGTCCGTCCACGCCCCAAATCGCCGAAACGCCTTACGGCGGCGCAAACCTCCTTCTCCCGCCGGCCCACCTTGGCCAACAGCACCAACGGTTTGGAACACTTGGCCAGCCCCTCCTCAACCGCTCCACCCCGGCCGCAAGCGGCCACAAAACAAAAAGGAAGCTCCCTGGACAAACGCTCCGCGATCGCCGGCGTTCCGTCGCGTGAGCCGTCGTCCACCACCACAACGTCGCCCCATTTCCACCCGCACAATTCTCGAACCGTGCCCTCGATCCCTTCTTCCCGGTCCTTTACCAGCACAAGGAGGTCCGCCATCTCGTCCCTATGCTCTTCCGTGGCCGTCCCTGTCCAAAACTTCAACCCGATTGCCCCCAAGGCGAGGATCAGCACCACATCTCCCCACCAGACCATCCGCAACCCCCTCCCTCCATTAATAATTATGAAGGAAGGTTGTAAACGATTATCATTTCGGCTCTCGTGTTTTGGAATCCCAGCGTTTGAGCCGCGCACGGTCGGAAACGTCCGAGAATGGGCGGAGGCCCCTTACGCCGGCACGAACCTTCCCCGGATCCTCCGCCGGCTGAATCAGCCGCCGAATCGCCCGGCGCTTTCCCGCAAAGTTTCCGCCAGATCGGTCCGTTCCCAGGGCAGATCCAGATCATCCCTCCCAAAGTGACCGTAAGCCGCCGTTTGCCGGTAAATCGGGCGCCTTAAATCCAAATTTTGGATGATGGCCCGGGGCCGTAGGTCGAAATGCTCGCCGACCAAGCCCTCCATCGCTTCATCGGGGATGACCCCGGTGCCGAAGGTGTTGACCAAAACCGAAACAGGCCGGGCCACTCCGATGGCGTAAGCCACTTGGAGTTCGGCCCTCCTGGCCAGCCCCGCTGCCACAATTGTTTTGGCAACATGGCGAGCCGCGTAGGCACCCGAACGGTCCACCTTGGTGGGATCCTTGCCGGAAAAACACCCTCCCCCATGGCGAGCGTATCCTCCGTAGGTATCAACGATGATTTTCCGTCCGGTGAGGCCGGCATCCCCGTGGGGTCCGCCGATGACGAAACGCCCCGTTGGATTCACCAAGACTCTGGTTTGGCCATCCCACAACTCCGGCGGTAACGAGGGACGAATCACCTTTTCCAAGAGAGCGTCCCGCAATTCAGACTGGCTCACCTCCGGCTGATGCTGCGATGAAAGCACCACCGTGTCCACCCTGCCGGGCACACCGTCGCGATATTCGATGGAAACCTGGCTTTTCCCGTCGGGCCAAAGGTAAGGAAGCTCGCCCTGCCGCCGAACCAGCGCCAAGCGACGGGCCAAACCGTGGGCCAGGGCAATCGGCAGCGGCATCAATTCCGGGGTCTCGTCACAGGCAAAGCCGAAAACCAAACCCTGGTCTCCAGCACCCAGCTCCCGCTCATCTTCCAGCGCCCGGTTGACCCCCCGGGCGATGTCCGGCGACTGCTCATCGATGGCGGTAAGCACGGCGCAGGTATCGGCATCGAACCCGGAGGCGGCATCGGTATAACCCACTTCCCGGACCACGCTACGGGCGATCTTGGCCATGTCAACATAACAAGAAGTGCTGACCTCCCCGGCCAAAAGGATCATGCCGGTGGTCGTCACCGTTTCGCACGCCACCCTCCCGTTCGGGTCTTGAGCGATAATCGCATCCAAAACAGCGTCTGAAATCTGATCAGCCAACTTGTCCGGGTGTCCCTCGGTCACCGATTCGGAAGTGAACAAAACCCGTCCCAACTGCTTGCCTCCCAAAACTTATTTTAAACTTTCCTGTTTACGATCTTCCCGTTCGCCGCCGGCCCCCTTGGCTGGAACCAGGGCAAAAAGCAATTCCGCTTCCGCAACCCTTTCCCCATCCACCGTAATCCTGGCCTCGCCATGACCGACTCCACTCCTGCTTTTTATAATGGCCGTTTCAATCCGCAGGACGTCCCCAGGAATCACCCGCCGCCGGAAACGGGCTTTGTTGACACCGCCTAACAAACCAAGCTTCCCCTGGTTATTCGGAAGCGCCAGCAGGGCCACGGCCCCAACCTGAGCCATCGCCTCCAACAATAACACCCCCGGCATCACCGGCCAACCCGGAAAGTGACCCTGAAAAAACGGTTCGTTGCAGGTTACGTTCTTTAGTCCCACCGCTCGTTTCCCTGATTCCAACTCCAGGATGCGGTCCACCAAAAGGAAGGGATAACGATGGGGGAGTAGTTCCATGATTTCCGAAAGCTCCAAGTTCAGCCTCCCAACTGGTCGGCCATGGCGTACATCTGATCGGCGGTCTGCAACACCCGGGCTCCCAACTGATAGCCCGTCCGCAATAGGATCATGCGCAACATCGAATCGGTCAACGAAACGTTCGAACTCTCCAACACCCCCTGTTGGATGGTCGCCGTGGGAGCGCCCGTGCTCGAACCGGAGCTTGAACCCATTGCCACAGTCGCAGCCGAGCCCGAATTTACGCTTGGGGCGTAAAGCCCTCCTCCCAAGTCCTGCAGCCCCTGCGGATTGGGAAACGTGGCCAAAGCGATCTGCCCGATCGCCTGGGAACTCCCGTTGACCATCGCCGTAATGTTCCCACCGGCATCCACCTGGATCCCGGTCGCCCCAGCCGGCAGGGTGATGACCCCGCCGCTACCCAAAAGCAGATTGCCGGAGGCGTCCACCACCCGGCCCATCCCGTCCAACCGGAAGGCCCCGTTGCGGGTATAGGCGGTCGAACCATCCGGCAATTGCACCTGGAAGAATCCACTGCCCACGATCGCCAGATCCAGGGGCTGATTTCCCGCCACGAGGTTCCCCTCCTGGAAGGAGGTTTGGGTGGTGAAACCGGCTCCCGTACCGACCTTCTGCCCGCCGTTCAGCTTTTCGTACAATAGGCTGTTGAAATCGGCCCTGGAGCTCTTGAATCCCACCGTATTCAGGTTGGCCAGGTTGTTGGCGACAACGTCCAACCCCCCCTGAATCGCTTCCATCCCGGCCATGGCGGTCGCCGCCGATCGTAACAAGTCTTCCCCTCCTCCTTCAAGGTCGACGAGCAAATCGATGTTGGGGCGACTCTAGACCTTGCCCACTTGCCCTGCCGCCCAAGCCAACGTCTGAGCCTGTGACAGAATGGCCTTCTGGTCGGCCTCGTAAGCGCGAAACACCGTGAGCATGTCCACCGTTTCCTTGAGTTGATTGGTGTTTGAGACTTCCAAATTCCCCTGCAGCACCTTGGTCCCGGTGACCGAAGCCGTGGCCGAAGCCGTGGCCGAAGCCGGACTGCCCGCATTGGTGCCTGCCTTGAAATAACCGTCCGCTCCCATAACCAAGGCCCCGACATTGGCGAAGTTGTCCACCTGAAGCTGCCCAACCACGCTCCCATTGACCGAAATCGTCCCATCTCCGGCCACGGTCACGGTGCCGGAACCCAACACCAACGGAGTCCCCCCGACGCTTAAAACCGGATAGCCGGCCTGGGTCACCAGCCCACCGTTGCCGTTCAGGGTGAAATCTCCCGCCCGCGTGTACTCCGTTCCGCCCGGCGCCTGCACCGCGAAAAAACCGGTTCCCTCCAGGGCAAAGTCGAGTGGTTGCCCCGTGTGTTGCAGCGCCCCCTGAGAGAAATCAACGTGGGTTTGGCCAAGAATGGCACCCGTGCCCACCGCCCCGATTGGCGTCGGGTTTCTCCCCAACCGCTCCATGAGGATACTGGAGAAAGCCTGTTGGGTCGCCCCACCGGCCTTAAACCCGGGTGTATTCAAATTCGCCAAGTTGTTGGCCAACAGATCCTCCTTCTTGCTTTGGGCGATCATCCCCGATGCCGCCGTATACACTCCCAACATCAACTTGTCCATCCACCTCCCATGCGCTACCCATCCAAAAGTTGCTTCAAAAACATCCCGGCTGGTTTACATCACTTTGCGCAAAACCACCAAATGGTCGTCGCCCGTTTCGTATTCCATGGCTTTAGCCGTACCTCTGACCACGCAGGTCAAGGGATCTTCCGCCACCTGAGTGAATACCCCCGTTTCTTCAGCCAGCAACCGGTCCAGACCCCCCAGCAGTGCCCCTCCCCCGGTGAGGACCACTCCCCGGTCATAGATGTCGGCCGCCAATTCCGGCGGCGTCCGTTCCAGTACCCTTTTTACCGCCTCCACAATTGCTTCCAACGGTTCCTGCAGCGCGAGCCTGATCCTTTCCGAATCTACGTGCACGGTCCTTGGTAGTCCGGAAACCATATCCCGTCCCCGAATGTCGCTGACGCTCTGTCTTGCCCCCGGGAAAGCGCTTCCGGCCTCGATTTTCAACGTTTCCGCCGTCCGTTCGCCAATCAACAGGTTCTCTTCCTTTTTCAACCACCGAATGAGCGCCTCGTCCAGCCTGTCGCCGCCGATCCGGAGGGATTCCGAAACCACCACTCCGCCCAAGGCCAGGACGGCCACGTCCGTCGTTCCGCCACCGATGTCAACCACCATGCTCCCGGCTGGTTTGGTTATGTCCAATCCGGCACCCAATGCCGCCGCCATCGGCTCCTCAACCAGGCTCACCCGTCCGGCTCCAGCCTGCAATCCGGCGTCACGCACCGCCCGTCGCTCCACCGGCGTGATCCCGGCCGGAATGCAGATCATCACCCGCGGGCGGAAGAGCATGCGTTCCCCCGCCACCTGGTGAATAAAATAGCGTAACATTACCTCGGTGACCTCGTAATCGGCAATCACCCCGTCCCGCAGGGGTCTGACGGCCACAATACTGCCCGGAGTCCTTCCCAGCATCCGCCGGGCATCACTGCCGATGGCCACGACCTTGCGACTTTCGCTTTCCATTGCCACCACGGAAGGCTCCTGTAAAACCACCCCTCGTCCACGCACAAGCACCAAGACGTTGGCCGTCCCCAGGTCAATTCCCAATTCCATGAATTCGCTTCACTCCCAGATCGCTAAAAACTGCCCTCTTCTTTGGCAATTCTCCTTAGATCCGCATTTTCCTGCATCAACTACTCCTTTCCTCGAATTTTTTCCTGGTCGCTTCCCCCCCCCTGATATGCCTTTCGGCTTTATTATATTGGAGCACGTTTTGAACCTCGCCCGCCAGTTGCGGATTGATCTTCGGCAGTCGCTCCGTCACGTCCTTATGTACCGTGCTCTTACTGACCCCAAATCCCCGCGCCGTGTCCCTCACCGTCCCCTTGGTGTCCACAATGTGCCGGCCCACATCCAAAACGCGCTTCCAAATGTATTCCTTCAAATGCGGTACCCCTCTCTTCTTCGGGTTGCTCATCTATATGAGGCAAATAAGAGAGGTATCCCGCGAGGCCATTTGTTTGGTGACGACGCTGCGTCGTTCGTTTGGAACCTTTGAACTCCTTCCTTGGATTCGTCCCGCGAACACACCCGCTATCTTTTTCTTCTCCCGGGGCCGAGAGAAAGCAAAAACTCGCGGGCAAACGGCCCGCGAGTCGGCATCCCAAAAATGGCGTTACAGTCCCACAACCTTCAATAGTCCAAGGATAACCGCCACTCCCAAGGCCGCCAAGGTGCCCCAAACCCCCAAACCACCGCCCAAGCTCATCTTAGGAGGCGTGTATTTCTCCACCTTTTCCACCCCCTTTGCGTTAATCTTTTATCATTGCTCACTTGAAACAATTGTAGTCTTTTTTATTCGAATTAACAAGGGGTTATTGAAAATTTCTTTGTATCTATTTTAATTTAATGTTAATTTTAAACGATTTATTGTTTATTTACTTTATAACATATAAAAAGGCGAGGGAGGTTATCCCCGCCTTTGCCGTCCACCCCATTCATTTTTCTATACGAACCCCCCCGGCCCCATGATCAGCCTGATCACCCCCAGGATGATCGCCGCCCCCAACGCAAAGCCCGTCCCCCAAATGCCCAGCCCTCCCCCCAGAGTGACTTTCCGGCTTGCCTTCGGCATCATTTTCACCTCCTCTCATCGCCTTCTTTAAATTTATTATATTTTTTATATTTTTTTTTTTT
>JAJZBP010000163.1 GCA_021798855.1 Bacillota bacterium | reverse complement strand
TTTGGGGGGTCAAGAAAATGTCCCTGGCCAATTCCTGGGTGATGGTGCTCCCTCCCTCCGCAAAGCGTCCCTGCTGGAGGTCAACGGCCGTCGAGCGGGCAATCCCCTCGAAGCTGATCCCCAGGTTGGTGTAGAAACTCTGGTCCTCGGTGGCGACTATGGCCTTTTGCAACGAAAGGGGAATCCGGCTCAGGGGCAGGAAAGAGCCGTGGTGCCTCTCCAAGCGGCCGTGCACCCGTTGCGGAAGCGTCAGGACCAATCGCTCCTGAGCCACGACGAACCGCACTCCGACCGCCAGGACGGCCAGGAATACCAGGAATACCGCCAGTTTGCACCGCCGCGTGGTCGAGGTGGGTGGCCGCCCCCCACCCCTGCGTTGCCACGCCGCCGGCTCCCGGACGGACGCAGGAGCAACCGATTCCGGACCAACACCTCCGCCTCGCCACCGGCCGCAGGGTTGAGCCGGCTCCCGCCCAACCAAACCCTGCCGGAACGCTCCGACACCGAAAAAAGACCGAGTGGGCATTCGCTCACCCATCCCTTCCGATAGCCACGTGCTCACTCCGCCGCCAAAGCGGCCAACCTCCGGCCGGCGCCCGGGCCGAGCAGTTCCCCGTTTTCCACGCGCAATTCATCGCCCGACACCAGGAGCCGGCATGCGGCCACGTACAGACAGACATGGCCCGGCGTGTGCCCGGGCGTGTGCAACACCCGCAGGCCGCCGTGGAGCGGCAACTCCTCGTTGTCGGCCAACCGTTGATCGACGAATGCGGTCGGAGGTTGCGTGAACAAACGCAACGTGTGCGCCCTCTGTTCCTCGGACAGAAACCGGAGCATCTTTTCCAACCGTTGCGGATCCGCCTTGATCAGAGGCCGCTCCCCCTGGATGTAGGGCACCTCCTCCGCGTGGGCCAATACTCGGGCGCCACCCGCCCGAACAACCTCGGGCAGGTTCCCAATGTGGTCAATTTCCTGGTGGGTGATGATAACCGTGCGAACATCGGCCATGGCCACCCCGCATTCCGTGATCGCCTTCTCCAAAGCAGCGAATTGGCCGGGAAATCCGGTGTCGACCAAGGTCGCCCCCTCTTCCCCACTCCAGAGCAACAGTGGATGGATGCTGGCGGAGCGTCCGCCGAACATAAACGATAGGTCCAACGCTTCCACTTTCTCCGCGATGCGCATTCCTTCAGCGGGGGGAGACCGAACCGAGGCTGTGCCTCCCGCCCTTCCACCTCCTCTTGAACTCCCAAGCCTTCGACGTTTCCCCGCGAATACCTCCCCAAGGCACCTGAACCGCCCGAATCAATTTCACGGTCTACCCACAAAGCGGCGAATTCCCTCTCTTCCGAGGCTCAGGACGGCGTTCCCGAATCACCACTTTGTCGGCGCGCTCATAGGATGCCATTGAACAATTTTCATCAGAGGGGGAACTTCCTTATCATTGCCGTTTGCGTCCCAACCACCCATGGGCGAACGGTGTCCCTGATGTGGGCCGTCAACACCCATACGGTTTTGGCCAATGTCCCGCATGTGCTGGCGGTCCGCACCGACTACTCCGTGGACAGGAACCGGGAAGCCCTGGCGGAACAGGCGCTGGCCACGCCCGGCGTTGCCCACATCCTATGGATGGACGACGATATCTGGCCGCCCCCCAACGTCGTTCCCGGTATGCTGGCAAGGAAATACCCCATCGTATCCGGAGTCTACGTCGACAAGCAAAACCGCATGTGTGCCGGCATGTTCAGTGGGGACGGAAGCAAAACCCCCCTGGTTCTAAACCGAGTGCCGGCACCCGCTGCCGGTCAGATAACGTTTGTCGACGCTGTGGGATTGGGGTTTTGCCTGATGGAAACAAACATCTTCCGGCGGCTGAAACAACCTTGGTTTGAGTCCGCTTCCAGTTTGTCGGAGGACTTCCGGCTGTTCCGGCGCTGCGGTGATGAGCTGGGAATCCGGGTACTCCTGGATGGGAACGTCCCCCTTGGCCACGAGCAGCAAATGCGGTTGTCGATCAATGGTTCCGTCCAACCGTTGGCCACGGTGATGCAACCCACGGTGATCGTTTGAAAGGTGACGAAAACTCCTGCAGCGGGTTTACCCGAATCAATTCAGAATGGGTGAGGAAATGAAAATCGGGTTGGTGGCCGGTCCCGTTTATTCCTGTCCACCCCGCGGTTACGGCGGGGCGGAAATGGTGACCGCGGGCCTGGCCAGGGAATTGGCTCAGTTGAAGCACGAAGTCCACCTTTTCGGCGCTCCCGGAACGGAATCGGACGGCGCCCACGTCCATTACGTCCCCGGCACCTATGGGGAATTCAACCACCCCATCGAAGCGGAAGCTTGGGAGCTATACTCCGACCTTTTTCTCACCATGGACGTGGTGCACGATCTCTCGCCCCATTGCTACATAGCCGAGGTCCTGTCCACAGGGGGACACCGGACTCCAAGGCTTTTTACCAAGACGGGCATGGATTACATCTACCCCCGGGCGGGCCGGCAAAATGCCGTGTTCGTCAGCCGGTTTGCCGCCGAGCACACCCGGATGGGGCAGCCGACCACCATGACCCCCAAATGGGTGCTCAACGGCATCGACACCACCTTCTACCGGCCCGGGGAAGAGCCAAGACGGGATTATATTCTGTACCTCGGCCGTCCCCACCCGGACAAGGGGGTGGAGCTGGTGGTGGAAACGGCCAGGCGGTTGCCAAACCAACAGTTCATCCTGGCCTGGAGACCGGCGGCGCCGGACCACGCCCGTCATGCCGACCGCTACACCCGAATGATCGATGGTCTGGCTAACGTTGAAGTGGTGACCATGCCGCTTGTTGACCACCACGAATTCAAGCGCAACCTCTACCAAAACGCCCGGCTCTTTCTCAGTCCCCACCGTTACCAGGAGAGCTTCGGCCTGACTTCGGCCGAAGCTCTGGCCTGCGGTGTTCCCGTGGTTACGGGGAGCAATGGCGCCGCCCGGGAAGTGTTGGACGACGAAAAGCGCGTGGTGGGACAGCTGGTGGACACAAATGGGGATGACCGGGATGTCCTGGACCAGACGTTAAAGGCCATCGACGCCGCCTCGACCCTCGACCCCCACCATTGCCGCAGCCATGCCGTGGAGCAACTGTCCGCCGGGCGAATGGCCCGAGACTATCTGCAATTGTACGAACAGGTTGCCACCGGGGAGGTGTGGTGATGGAATCCCCCATCCTGGACTCGCGCTTTATTGTTGAAAGGGATGATGCCGACAGGAACTTCATGGGTGTCCCCTTCCCCGATTGGAGCCGCGCCCATGAATACGGGTGGGCCGCCAATTTTGCGGCCCCCGGTCGGGAAGTCCTGGATGCCGGCTGCGGAGACGAGTCGCTTTTCAAATGGCACCTGGCATCCACCTGCAAAAGAGTGGTCGGCGTTGACGCAAACCCCATCATCCTCGACCACGATGGACTTGTCGGCATGGTCCGCCGTGCCCGCGGCGACAGGGCCGCGGCGTTGGTCGAGCGAATATCCCGCGACCACCCGATAGAATACCGGTTGGCCGATCTGGCGGATATGCGTGACGTGGGGACGTTCGACGTCGTCTTTTGCCTATCGGTCCTGGAGCACATGACCGTCGAAAAGCAACTGGCGACGGTGGGCACCCTGGCCAAAGCGGTCCGTCTCGGCGGCCATCTGGTGGCCACCATCGACTATCCGTGGACCAACCCCCTGGCTCTAATCGAAGCAGGGCGCTTACATGGCCTGGTTCCCGCCGGACGGGTGACCTATACACCCCAAGACCCGGACAACGTTGGGGTCGGATCCAACCACTGGGGCCTTCGCTGCTACCGCTTCGCGTTGACCAAGCAGGTGCTGGGAGGGTGAAGAACCTGAAGATTGCCCTTATATCTTCCGATGCCATGCCCACCCCTCCCCGCGAGGGAAGATATGGCGGACTCGAACGGGTCACCTACGAGTTGGCAAAGGGGCTGGCCGCCAAGGGGCACCGGGTTACCCTTTATGCGGCCGGCGGATCCAAGGCCCCGGATGGGGTTTGGCTCATCGAAATACATCAGGTTGGAGCCTTGCTTGGAGAGGCCCCGTTGCGAATCAAGGGAGTGGCGGAAGCCGAGTCCCTGCCGGATATCGTGGGGGGTATCCCGTGGGATATGTACGATGTGGTCCACGGCCACGACTGGCAATTGACGGCCTGGCAACTGGCAGGACGGCGGTGGTCGGACAAAATGAAAACGTCCTTCATCCACACCTGGCACGGCCCCGAAATCGGCCCGGTTGTGGGCTGGAGGACACCGCCCCCCAACCTGACCCTGGTGGGGGTCTCCCAGGCCCATGCTTTTGCTTTGGGCGCCGAGGTCGGCGGTCGGGTCAGAACGGTCTACAACGGCGTCGACTTGGATGCCCACCCGCTGTACGAAGGCCCACGACGTGGCTTGGTCTACATGAACCGGCTGGGACCCGAAAAAGGGGTACACCTGGCGATGGCGGTGGCCGGAGAACTGGGCATGGAACTGACCGTCATCGGTCCGGAACACTTCACCTCCAACCATCTGTACACCTTGGCCATGCTGAAGCGGATGGATGGCCGGAGGGTGAAATTCCTGGGAAACCTGGGTCAGGAGGAGAAAGTCCACCATCTCAGTCGGGCTGCGGCGCTTTTGTGGACCGCCCCATCGTTTTTCGAACCATTTGGCCTCGGAATGGTGGAGGCTATGGCCTGCGGCACCCCGGTGGTCGGATACGGAACGGGGGCCATGCAGGAGATCATCCATCGGGGTGGACGCCTGGCTTCGACTCCGTCCCAAGTCATCCGGGGGGCACAAAGCCTAATCAAGAAACCGCTCCCACCCAGGAAGGTTCGTGAAAATGCCGGGCGCTTCACCGCTCAGAACAT
>JAJZBP010000162.1 GCA_021798855.1 Bacillota bacterium | reverse complement strand
TGGGTTATACCCTGCAGTTGCCCGTGGAAGACCGCTATCTGGTTACCGGAGAGGAGATTTTGGACCGGGTGACCATGGCCCTGGGTGGGCGGGCCGCGGAGAAACTGGTCTTCAACGACGTTACCAACGGGGCCCACGACGATTTGGAAAAGTCGACGAAGATGGTGCGCAAGATGATCACCGAGTTTGGGATGAGCGAATCCAGGGGGCCGATGACCTACGGGACGCCCCAGGATCAGCCTTTCCTGGGCCGGGACATGATGCGCGAACGCAACTACAGCGAGGAAGTGGCGGCGAGCATCGACCGGGAAGTGCACAAGGTCATCGGAGAATGTTACAGCCGGGCGCTGGAGGTGCTGAAGGAAAACCGTAAGGTCTTGGATAAAATAGTGGAAGCCCTGCTGGAAAAGGAAACCCTGGAGGCCAACCAATTCGAGGACTTGGTGAAGGGGCTGGCGGAGAAGGCGAGCTGACCGTTAAACCCCCCGACCGTGGACGGTCGGGGGGTTTAACGTCTGACGGAGCCGGTTGGTCGTAACTCACCGTGGCTTGCGCGGCCCCGAACCTAATCCCCGCCGGCGATTTTCAACGGTGGGCCGTCCGGCAATTGGGCGAGAAAGTCCGCGAAGAATAAATTCAGCAGGTTGCCCTTTTCCGTGGGAAGGACGCCCGTTTCATGAAAACGCAACGCCGCCCGGATGACTTCGGTTGCCGCCATCGCCGGGAACATGCGCGGCGCCCGGGCGATCGGTCCGTAGAAAAGAAAGTCGTTCCACATCAGTGAGGCCACCGCATGCTCGGCCACGTCGATGACTTTTTCCCCCTCCACCCCCCAAAGTTTTCGGGCCTCTTTCCAACCGAAAATGCCCGCGGTGGGGCAACAGCCGGTCGGCAGGCCGAACCTTTCCTTGATCAGACGCGAGGCCACGCAGGCAAAGGCAATCGCCGGTAGGTTCACCGAGGCGGTATCCACCAGGATGGTCTCGAAGGTGTCGGGCCCGATGGCCGCCAGCAGATCGGCCAAGGACTGGACCGTTTCTGCGGGCCGCATCGGCGTCTTTTTGTAAGTCTGCACCACCACGTGTCTGATGCCCAAAGAGCGGAGTTCTCGTGCCGTTTCGCCCAGATCGGGTTCGAAATGGGTCAGGCTGTTGTAAATGACCCTGTTTTGGATTCCCATGGCGGCGCAATGGCGGGCAACTTCGATTCGCTGCTTGGGATTCCACATGTCGATGGCGAAAGGATCGTCACTGAGGTCGAGGAAAAAATCAAGGTAGGTTTTCATTTCGTCGGCGGTCCGGGCCTCCAAATCAACCACGGCGGGGATGCCCGTCTCGGCGCTCAACGCCGCCTGCCTTTTGATCAAGTCGGACGCCCGCGTCCGGTCGAATTTGCGCTTGACTCGATCTTCGACCAGACGGTCGCCCTCGTGGAACATCGATCCGATCAATAGCGGCGGATTTCCACCCGGTTGCCCGCCGACTTGGATCCGTCCGATCCGGCAAAGTCGCTGTTCCCGTGCTATGACAAACAATTGCCTCTACCTCCTCCAATACTCCGTTCGCAGCGGTTGGGTCTCCCGCGCCGCCGCCACCATGGCGCGCAGGTTTTCCGCCGGCGTTCCGGGCCACAGATCGCTGCCGGGCCATACGGCGTCGGCCCCTTCAAGGATGCACCGGCGCACGCCGTCGCGCACGACCGCCGGTGAGCCGGCAGCCAACAACCCGGCGGGGTCCAGGTTGCCGAAGAGCAATTTTCCTGGCCCCAGGGTCAGCCTGGAGGCCGCCAAATCGTTTTTCTGATCCACGCTGACGGCGGTGGCGCCGCAATCGGCCATGGCCTCCACGATTGTCTGCGTGCCTCCGGAAATGTTCAGCACCGTCGGACCGTCCAGGGCGGCGAACACCCGCCGCAGGTGCGGCTGGATCAGAACGCGAAACATGCGCGGACTGAGGATGTCCGTGGAGGCGCCGTCCTCCCTGATCGTCAAAAAGTCGGCGCCCGCCCTGCGGTACAGCCTTGCCGTGCGCACCGTCACCTCGGCCGCCCGTTCCAGGACGGCGTGCAATTCACCCTGGTTTTTCCCGGCCAATTTCAGCAACTGATCGAGTTCCAGCGCCTGTCCGGCCAAAGTGAAGGGAGCCAGGACATACGCGCCGACGGCCACCGCGTCGCCGGCGGCCCGCCTGGCCAACCGGATGGCTTCGGCCACCACCGGCATCCTGCCTCGTTGCTCCAGGTCGGCGGGGACGGCCAGGTTTTCGGCTTTCGCCTCCGCCTTGCGCCGCACCGTTGGATAGAGGATCTCTCCCGGTGCGTTTTCGTAGAGGTTGAGCGCATGTCCCAAAGCCTCGGCCTCCACCCCCACGTCGAAGGGCATGACCACCGATTCGAAGCCGAAAAGGCGCCAGGTGGACAGGGCCGCTTCGCACATGACCACTGCATCCGCGTGCAAACGCGGGAAGGGCACTCCCAAGCCGGCCAGTCCGTGGATGGTCACGCTGCCCATGCCCGAGAACACTGGGAGGGGGAACGGATGCCCTCCGGCGAACAGGTCCAGCACCCGCTGTTTGGACGTCATGGCCGCCACCGTTACACCTCCGGGTTGGGGCGCCGGAATGCGGCGCGCCGGCTTTGGTTCGGGCGGGTCAGGCCACGGGAGTTGCGGCCGCCGTCCGCAGCAGCGCCTCCACGTTCGGCCGGGGCGCGTTGGCTGCGATGTCGCATCCCGGCATTAGAATGAAGCCGCCTCCCCTCCCCAACGATTCGATCACGGTGCGCCCTTGGGCCTCGATCATTTTCGGTGTGCCCTGCAACATCAGCGTGACCGGGGACAGGTTGCCGCCCAAGCACAGCTTCCCGCGGGTGGCCTCTCTGGCCTTGGCCAGATCCGTGTTGGTGTCGATGCTGATGATGTCCGCTCCGGTTTCCGGCAGCAGGTCGAGCCGGTCGTTGGTGTCGCCGCAGATGTGCAAAAGGGTCTTGACCCCCTTCCTCCGCATTTTCCGGGTGAACTGCTGCAGGGGGGGCAGGGCGAACTCGGCGAACTGTTTTCTGGAGATGAGGGAGCCCGAGGCGACCGAATCGGTGATGCAGACCGTTTCGATGGTTCCGCGGGTCAGCAGGGGGTCGTAATAGCGATAGATCAGTTCGGCGGCGAACGCCAGCAGTTGGTGGATCCTGTCCTTTTCCCTGAAGGTCCCCCGCATCAGCGGTTCCATCCCGCAGATCTGAGAGGCCAGGGTGAACGGTCCCCAGGAAGTGGTGGTCACCATGAACCTGTCCCCGATCCGTCGGGCCACGATTTCGGTGGCTTTCCAGATGGTGTTCACCGTGTCGTTTCTGTCCACCGCCGTTGCATCCAGGGTGTCCAGCTCCGCCCAGTCCCTCAGAGCCGGCTCCACGATGTCCGGGGCGCCGTGCGGCCGGTACTTGAGCTTGCCTCCCACCGCGGCGGCCAGGAGGTTGTTGTAGCCGGAACCGCAGTAAACGATGGGGTTTTGGATCTCTTCGGCGATTCTGATGATCACCTCGGCCATGTGTTTTGCGTCGGCGGCCAGGGACTCCAGGGTTTCCCCCGCTTGGTAAGCGGTCCACATGCCGCCGCCGAAGTACATGGCCGGCGCCCGTTCGGTTTCGGTGAGGCTCATGGCTGCCAGGATCGCTTCTTTGCCGGTCACCGGCTTTACACCCCTTCTTGCTGGCCTAAGCTTCGCAGCGGAGGGTTCGGGATCAGGATGCCGGACCACAGACCGTCACTCCGGCCCGGGCCAAGATCTCCGGGATGTAATGGTGCCATTCGTTGACCATCATGATGTGCACACCGGCACACAGGTCGGCCAGATCGCGGACCAAGCGCACGGCCAAGTCGACGCTGAGGGCGGCGGGATCGCCTTTTTCCAGGCGGTTGACGATCTCCTCCGGCACGGTCACTCCCGGAACGTTGCTGTTCAAAAAACGGGCCATGCCGGCCGAAGCCAATAAAAAAACGCCACCCAGCACCGGGACCGGTGGCTTGCCGACCTTGGCCAAAAAGGCGGCCAGGTCGTCGGCGGCAAATACAGGTTGGGTCTGGAGGAATTCCGCGCCGGCGTCCACCTTGCGCCGGAGGCTGTCGGCCTCGACGGCCCAGTCCTCGCGGCCGGGGTCCAAAGCCGCCCCGAGGCAAAAACGCGGCGCTCCGCGCAAGGGGTTACCGGCCAAATCGGCGCCTTTCTCCATCGCCCGGGCGGCGCGCAGGAGGGTTGGGGTATCCCAATCGAAAACGGGTCTCGCCCCCGGTTGGTCGGTTTGCTCCAAACCGTCGCCCCGCAGGATCAGCATATTTTCGATTCCCAAAAGACCAGCGCTCAACAGTTCGGACTGCAGGCTCAGTCGGTTGCGGTCGCGGCAGGTCACCTGCAGGATCGGCTCCAGACCGAGTTCCTTCACCTTGAGGGACATCGCCAGGGCTCCGGCGCGGAGGCGGGCACCCGGCATGTCCGCGGCGTTGACGCCATGGACGAAACCCCTGATCGGCTCCAGATCGGCCAGTTGCCGCCTTGCCAGTATTCCCCTGGGCGCGAGCACGTCGGTGGTGACGATGAATTGCCCGGTCTGCAGCGCATCTTGGAAGCGCATCCCGTTCCCACTTTCGTAGTTTCCGTTTGCCGCCGACGAAAGCCGGCGGGGGGCTTACGCTGGAATTATAACTCCTGGTGTCAATGGCGCAAGAGGCTCCCCGCTTCGGCGGCGACTCCGGACGGCGCCGGGTGAGGGGGGTTATTTGCCGGCCCGGGGTTTGGGAACAATCGCGTAGCGGCAGGAATGGTCGCCGTTGGCGATACACTCATGCTTGGTGACCTGAGCCGTCTCCAGACAGTCCTGCATGATCTGGTCGTGGAGGCAGAGGCTTGGGTTGGCCTTGGTCAGATCGGCGATGCGGCGATCTACTTGCATTTGCAGCGCGGAGGCA
>JAJZBP010000161.1 GCA_021798855.1 Bacillota bacterium | reverse complement strand
GTAGCAGGAACACTGATAGCACAACAAGAACCCGGATCGCCCTTGGTGGTGGTCCGGGTTCTTGTTGTGGCGGTCAACTTGTTGGTCAAGCTGGCTGCCAGAAATTCGGCGGTCAAATGGTGGTCAAAAGCCCTTTTCCGCCCCTTTTTCCGTGGAACATTCGTGGAACAAAAGAAGAAGCAGCCTTACGGCTGCCTGGCTTTCTTTATGGTGGGCGATGCAGGGATCGAACCTGCGACCTCTTGAATGTGAATCAAGCGCTCCCCCGCTGAGCTAATCGCCCAAAACTGGTGCGCCCGCAGGGTTTCGAACCCCGAACCAATCGGTTATGAGCCGACCGCTCTACCGTTGAGCTACGGGCGCAAATAAAAATGGCTCCTCGAGCAGGACTCGAACCTGCAACCACTCGGTTAACAGCCGAGTGCTCTACCATTGAGCTATCGAGGAACTTAAAGGTCGACTGAGCTTAATTGGCAGGGCTCATTATAGCAAGCATCCCGCTCCAAGTCAAGTTCACCCACAGTCGCGCGGTTGCCTTGCCCAAGCGGTCCGCCGGCCGCCCACCCCGCAACACCTACCGGACTTGATGGTAACATAATCCGCGCCCGGACACTTTCACCCGTCGAAACGGGATGACTTCGACCGGACTCCACCTCCCCTGCCGTCCGGCCCATGGTCGGACTTACTCCAAATAGTCCTTCAGCCGCTTGGCCCGGCTGGGATGGCGCAACTTGCGCAACGCCTTGGCCTCGATCTGGCGGATCCGCTCCCGCGTCACCCCGAAAACCTGCCCCACTTCCTCCAAAGTCCGCGCCCGCCCGTCGTCCAGACCGAAGCGTAGGCGCAATACCTTCTTCTCCCGCAAGGTCAGGGTCTCCAAAACCTCCTCCAGTTGCTCCTTGAGCAAAAGGTAGGAAGCCGCCTCCGCCGGCGCCGGCGCCTCCTCATCCTCGATGAAATCACCCAGGTGACTGTCTTCCTCTTCCCCGATGGGAATCTCCAGGGAAACGGGTTCCTGCGCCACCTTCATTATTTCCCGCACCCGCTCCACCGAGACGTCCATTTCCCGGGCGATCTCCTCCGGGGTCGGTTCCCTCCCCAACTCCTGCAACAATTGGCGCGACACCCGGATCAGTTTATTGATGGTTTCCACCATGTGCACCGGAATGCGGATGGTTCTGGCTTGGTCGGCGATGGCCCGGGTGATCGCCTGGCGGATCCACCACGTCGCGTAGGTGCTGAATTTGTATCCCTTCCGGTAGTCAAATTTCTCCACCGCTTTGATCAAACCGAGGTTACCCTCTTGGATCAAGTCCAAGAAAAGCATCCCCCTGCCCACGTAGCGTTTGGCGATGCTGACCACCAGCCGCAGGTTGGCCTCGGCCAGGTGTCGCTTGGCCTCCTCGTCCCCCGCCTCGTTGGCCTTGGCCAGGGTTACCTCCTCTTCCGGAGTCAATAGCGGAATTCTTCCTATTTCTTTCAGGTACATCCTGACCGGATCGTCAACACTGATTCCCTCGGGCAGTTCCAGATCTTCCTCGGCAACTTCCACGGCGGCGCCGGGCAACACTCCCATCACCGCCGGAGGAGGCCCGCCCGTGCCCGCTCCCAATTCCGCCTCTTCCCCCACGACTTCGATCCCGATATCCCCGAGAACCTCGTAAATGTTATCGATCTGCTCCGGGGACAATTCCACTCCCTGCAGGGTATCCATAATCTCCCCGTAGGTGAGCATTCCTTTCTTCTTGCCCCGGTTGATCAATTCTTGCACTTCTTCCCGTTCCAGCTCTTTTTTCACCTTAATCCCTCCTTTCCCGCCCTCATTGCCGGCTTCGTCTCCATGAGTTCCCGCAACAGATGGTCCACCTGTTCCCCCCGCATCTCCCCCTCGGCAATACGCCGCAACAGTTCCTCGCGTCTTCTCCGCAACCTTTCTGCTTCCAGTGTGATCAGGCATTCCTCCAACGCCCTGGCCGTGTCCGACGGCAAAATCCCCTCCACAAAGGCTCCCGTCACCAGGTCCGCCGTTTCCGGGTCGGTGATCCGGCTCAAAACTTCCTCCGGCCCAATCGCCTCGCCCCCCGCCGCCGTTTCCTGCACCGCTCGGGCAATCTCCCCCAGACGCGGGTCGGAAAAAAATCCGGCCGACGTTTCCCCATTTCCTCCGTTTTGGTTGGGGGCCGCCTCGCGGCGGCTGTTCCCGGGAGCGGCGACCAATTTCGGGAAAAGAATCTCCCTTCCCTCTGGAGAACGAAGCAGGAGTGTAATCAAAGCATATTCCGCTTTAAAAGTTAAATTATCCCTTGTATTATGCCGATTCCTCGGGGAAATATGTTCCACATCTCCGGAATTGTGCAATTTATCCCGCTGCCCCGGAACGGATTTCCCCCGGCGCGTTTGCCCCCAGACGGATTCCACGGGCAACTGCAACGTCCTGGCCAAGCTTTGCGCGTATCCCTCCCGCTCCAACGGGTCCGCCAACCCCCGCAAGAATGGCAGCAAATTCCTGGCCAGGGCCGCCCGTATACCCAAGTCGGCTCCCCGTCCGGCCGCCGCCGCCTCCGCCAGCAGGAAGTCCAAGAGGGGCGGCGACTTGGCGAGAACCTCCTCCATCGCTTCCTTCCCCCGCTGCCGCAGGAATTCGTCGGGATCCTTCCCCTCCGGAACCGGAGCCACCCGTACCGCCACTCCCGTTCCGGCGAAGAGTTCCATTCCCTTGCGCGCCGCCTTCCGCCCGGCCAAGTCGGCATCGAAGGCCAGCAACACTTCCTTGGTCTGCGCCGACAACAATCGCACCTGCTCCGGCGTCAGGGAGGTTCCCATAGAGGCAACCGCGGTGGTAAAACCGTACTGGTGGGACGTGATCACATCCAGGTATCCTTCCACCACCAGCGCACGACCCTCCCGACGGATACTGTCCCTGGCCAGAGACAGGCCATACCAGGTTTTGCGCTTGTCAAAGATCTCTGTTTCAGGAGAATTCAGGTACTTGGGCGCCCGCCCCGCTTCCAGGATTCGACCCCCGAAGGCAACAACCCTTCCCGCAGGATCACATATCGGGAAGATCAGGCGCCCATAAAACCAATCCCGCCAACCGTTGGTTCCGGGTCGCAGGAGACCAACGGCCGCCAGCGCCTGGGGTGAAACATCCTCCCCCAACAGTTTCCTGCTCAGCGAAACCTGACCGGAACCCGGAGCGTATCCCAAGCGGAATCGCTCCCACATTTCCTCCGCCACGCCTCTGCCGGCAAGATAATCCCGTGCGACCTCACCCTCCGGTCCCCGCAGACTCGCCTGGAGGAGGACCGTCGCCCGTTCCAGCAGCCGGTGCAGAGCTTCCCGCCGCCGCAACCGGCGCTGTTCCTCCGCCGTCAATTCCCGGCTGGGGAGGTGAACCCCCACCTTGTCCGCCAATTGCTTGACCGCCTCGGGGAAGGTCAAGTTTTCCCTCCGCATCAGGAACTGGAAAACGTCCCCGCCCGCCTGGCACCCGAAACAATAAAAGAGGCCCATTTCCGGCGAGACACTGAATGAAGGCGAGTTTTCCGCATGAAAGGGACACAGACCGACGTATTCCTTCCCCTGCCGTTTCAACGGCAGGTACTCGGAGATCACCGCCACAATGTCGGCACGGCTTTTGATCTCCCGAATTAATTCCCGGTCCACCACCATCCTTCCTCTCAAGGCCATTGAAAAAGGGGCAGCTCACTTGCGCGTTGCCCTGTCACTCGCCGCACCACGGTAAAGCGGAACGGTCCCCCTCCTCGGCCCTTGCATTATAGCCCGGGAACTGGGCGTCAAGAGTTCGGCGGAGGTCTGTTCCTTGCCCCCGCCGACGGTCCTCGGCGGCGAAGCCGCCTGCGCCACGAGTCCGGCGGCGGACGAATGTGCGGAGCCGAACCCTACCTTCTGGACCTTTTTGGTCTATCCAGTAATCCGGCGCTTCGTCGTAGCTCATCGGAAACGAAAACCAAGGCGCCAATCCCCTCGACTCGTCGTTTTTGTTAATTCTGCGTTACCGCCGTTTTTCCCTGCAACCAGGCAAAAAACGCGCAAGCGGAGGCACCCCCAAGGATGCCTCCGCTTTAAGACTTGCGAATGGCCGGAATTACGGAATGTTTTTCGTATTCCCGCCCACGGTCTTGGAAGGAACACTTTCCGCGGGCGTATTCTCAGTTTGAGAGTTGGCGCTGACCGTTGCAGCAGGAGTGGTCAAGCTGCCCGAACTGAAAAGGTTGGCGGACGGGGTTACCATCCCTGGCAAACAGGCGTTACCGGAAACCGGACCCTGGCTTTCCGCCTGGCAATTGCCCCCCACGTTCTGCGCGGGGACGTCTCCCGGCGGAGTGCTCTCGGTCACGGATGAAACGGAAACCGAAACTCCGGGCGTGGTGATGATTTCGGAAGGGATGGATACCCCCGGAGTGGTCACCGATGGCAAAGTTACGGAGCCGGATACGGGGAGACTGGCCGCTGCCGCGGGGATGGCCAGCCCCACACACGACAGGAAAGTCAGGGAACTTACCAGAAGCCCACCAATTAGAAACCTGTTTTTCAAATTAACTCCTCCTTGTATTCAAACTAATAAAATATAAACTTGCTTTTACTATACAATACCCCCATCATGAAGCTGATTGTTGCCAAAAAAATTATATAAATAAACTTATCTTGGATCAATAGGTCTATAAAATATTATTTAGTATTTATTTTCAATAATTGAATATTACCTTAACTGCTACCGGCAAATTAAAACCAGAAACAACCGAAGTTTCACTCCAGGTTCCAGGTACTTCCATCCAATCTTTCGCTCAGTCAAGTCCGATTTTTGGTGTAAAATCTCTCTGGTGATTTATCCCAGTTATGCAGCCTGGGTTTGAATCTCCCGGCTACCGGCGCCTTCTTGAGCGAGTTTCTTCCATTCCAAATAGGCGTCCAGGTTCAGATATCTTTTGTCGGTTGACCAGTCCTCGTCCTTCTCTACCAGCACGGCTCCAATTAGGCGCAAGGCT
>JAJZBP010000160.1 GCA_021798855.1 Bacillota bacterium | reverse complement strand
CCGCAATACACAACCGGATGGTTGCCGAAAGGGTCGGCGGCAGGAAACTCCTCCGTTGCGCCGAACTAAAAAACCATGGAAATTGCTCTGGATTTAGGGTTTTCCGGTGTGGGCACTCAGAGGCTGCGGAGCCCTGAAATTCAAGAAGAGCACCGTTATAAGTCATCACTGGACAGCGTAAAAAGGGAACCCCGCGCGGCCATTCATTCCTTTCATCGTTATTTCGGCAAATTGGTTCCGGCGATTCCGCGGATGAGCATTCGTGAATTCACGCATCCTGGCGACAAAGTTTTAGATCCCTTTTGCGGTTCGGGTACGACGGTCGTCGAAGCTGCTTTGGCCGGGCGCGCCGGATACGGAGTCGATTTGAACCCATTGGCCGTCCTGATAACGAGGGCCAAAACGGCCCAAAAAGAGATAGGCTGCTTGCTTATGGCCCTGGATCGATTGACGGCGGAAGTTGCCGCCGGTCAGCCGGCAAAAGATGCGTTGCTCGACCTTCCTTATTGTGTCAACATGAGTCATTGGTTCCGTCCGGATGTTATCCGCGATCTTATGCGGCTCAAGGAAGCCATCGGTGGGCTTCCCGATCTGGAGGAACAACATTTCTTCATGGCTTGCTTCGCCGCCGTTCTAAGGGACGTTTCCAATGCCGATCCGCGGCACGTTTTCCCTGGATACTCCAAAAGGATGCGGGCGTTGGACGAGGCGGGAAAACGCCGCTTGGATGTTTGGGGGGCGTTCGTCAAAGGGGCAAGGCGTCGCATCCGGAACTTGGGGCAATTCCAGTCCGGATGTCAGGGTGGTTTTCCGACGCAAGCTTTTGAAGGGACCGCCGTATGCCTGCCGCCGGAAGTTCCCACGGTGGATTTGGTGGTTACGAACCCACCCTACATCAGCTCCATCCGCTATCTGGAAACCCTAAAGTTGGAACTGCATTGGCTGGGGATGGCCCCAAGCCGTGAAGCTTATTTGAACATGGATCGCCGAACGCTGGGGACGGAGCGGTTCTATCGGAAGGATTACGCCGCCTGGGCGCCAACGGACATCGTGGAAGTAGACCGATTGACCATGGACCTTTTCGCCAATGATCATCGGAAAATGAGTTGTGTCGTTGGGCGTTATTTTTCAGGGATGAGGGATTTCTTCAGGGAAATGGCCAGGGTTCTCCACCCAAGCGGGCATCTGGTCATGAAGATCAGCGATAGTTTCGTGCGCGAGTTCACCATCCCGACGCACGAGATCCTTCCCATACTGGCAAAGCGCAGTGGGTTCGACCTTCTGGAGGCTTTTCCCGACCAAATCCTGAGCCGCTCTTTATTGACCAAACGCAACAGTTTCAGCAAAATGATTCCCCACGATTGGATTCTGATTTGGAGGCAAGGGGGGAAAGGGGGCTGAAAACGGCTGCCGGCGGGGGCGAAACGGTCAAGGCCACCCGACCGGAGGCGGATATTTACGACCGAATTCACGTTCTGCGCTATATGGGCAATAAAAAGAACCTCCTTCGGTTCATCATCCCGGAACTCGTTTCCCTGGTCAAACCGGGGGAAGCAGTCCTCGATCTGATGGCGGGATCCCAAGCGGTGGCTTACGCGCTAAAACGACGGAACACCCTTTGGGTGAACGACGTTGAACCCTACAGCCATTGCCTCGGCTTGGCCCTTATTGAGAACAACCGCGCCCTGTCCCTTGAGCCTTTGACCACCGCCCCGACGGAGGGATACTTCACCCGCACTTACGCCGATACCTACTTCAGCGCGGAGCAGTGCCGGGAGATCGACGGGCTGCGGGGGCGCATCGAAGAGTGCCGGGACGTATACCGACGAGCCCTGTACCTGACCGCCCTCATCTACGCCATGTGTTACGCCCAGTCCACCCCGGGCCACTTCGCCCAATTCCTGCCGCCGGACCACCCGCGGGTCCGCTGCCTGCGGGGTTTGAGCCTTTCCGGGGCCTTTTTGGCCAAGTGCGCCGAATTGGCGGGGGTGGTGCCCACTCCTTTCCGCAACCGGGCCTTCCGGTCCGATTGGCGCAATTTGTTGGGGGGCGCTTGCGCGCCATGGGACCGGGTGGGGCTGATCTACATCGATCCGCCCTACAGTGGAGAACAGTACAGCCGCTTTTACCACCTCTTGAATACGGCCGTCCTCAACGACGAGCCGGACGTGCAACATCTGGCCCGTTACCGTAAGGATCGGTTCAAGTCCGCCTTTTGTTATCCCCGGCGCGTGCGGGGGGAATTCCGCGATCTTTTTCAAAGTTTGACCGCCGTCTGTCCCCGTGCGGCGGTGGTGGTCTCCTACGGCAGCCGGGGACTTTTGGAGATCGAAGAACTGGCTGAATTGGCGGGGGAAGTCTACCCGCGGGTGGAAATCAAGGAGAAAGCCTACACCCATTCCACTTTGGGCAAGGGAGCCGGCCCGGTGAAGGAGTACCTGCTGGTGGCCCGACGATAACGGAAGGAGGAGAAGCGATGCCGGCGAAGCCACCTTTAAAACGCAAATCGGTACGTTCGGTGGAATAGGGTGCGAAAACGAAACGAAGATCGGAGAGTTCCGGTCGAGCAGGCGCTGACCTATTTGCGGGAAGCGGGCGCCACGGAAGGGGAATTGTGCGGGGTTTTTCTCGGCGGCTTGAACGGAGCCTACTCCCGGCTGGGCGGTGGGGAACCCTATCCGGGGTTGCCCGCGGCGCCGGGCCCAGAGATCTTCGAAGAGTTGGCCCGCGGTGGCCCCGAGGGATTCCCGGCTTTGTATGAACAGGCGCTGGAAGCGACGGGAGGCGCCGGCCGACGCAAGGGCGGGGGCATTTTCTACACGCCCCTGCCGCTGGCCAGGGGCGTGGCGGCCAAGGTGTTGGAACCGCTGCTGAAGGAGAGGGACCGGGAGGAGATCCTGGCCCTGCGGATCCTCGATCCGGCGGCCGGCGGCGGAAGCTTTCTTTTGGCGGCGGCGGAAAGCTTGGCCGCCGCCTTGGTTGCCCGGAGTGAAAGACCCGACAAGGCCAGATTCCTGGCCACGGGCTGCCTGCAGGGGATGGATTTGGACGAGTCGGCCTTGGAAGCGGCCAGATTGACCTTCTGGCACTGGTCCGGGGGCGCCTTTCCCTCCCTGCGGGCCGCGGACGCGCTGGAGCCTGATGCCGCCGGGGTGGCCGACTTTGACGCCTGTTTGGGCAATCCGCCCTGGGTATCCTTTTCCGGGCGAGAGGCGGAGGCAATCACGGGAGAGGAGCGGGACAGGCTGGCCGCTTTTTATCCCGCCTTTCGCCGCTGGCCGTCCCTCCAAGGCGCCTTTCTGGAGCGCTCCGTGCGCGTCCTCCGTCCGGGCGGGCGCCTGGGGATGGTGGTGCCGGCCCAGATGGCCCATCTTCCCCGGTACGGAGCGGTCAGGGCCGTTCTGCGAAGCTTGGGAGGGCCCTTCCGGCCGTTTTGGCATTTGGGGGAGGGGGCGTTTTCCGGCGTCAACTCTCCCGTCGGGGTGGTCTTCTGGGAGCGGGGGCGGGAGTCGGAGGGCGGGGAGGCGTGTTGGCTGGAGGAGGCGGCGAGCACGGCCGGTAAGCGGTCCTGGGAAGCGGCGGTGCTGGCCAAGTTGTCTGTCCATCCGCCGGCGCCGCCCCGGACCTTCGCCGATCCGGGAGTGCATTCCGGCAACGTCGCCGGGGTGATCCTGGCCGAGGAAAACCGCTGGGGGGAGGCGGGCGTGCCCATTCGCGAGGGGAAGGACGTTCAGCCCTATCGTCTGGAAGCGCCGCGCCTGTGGTTGTGGACGGTCCCCCGCCTGCCGGAAGGAGGTTACTGCCGGATCAAGCAAACGGCCTTTTACGCCGGCTTCCCCATCCTGTTGCGCCAGACGGCGTCGCGCCCGCTGGCCGCCCTGCACCGGGAGGGGGAGCGCCGGCCCTTTCGCAACAGTTGTCTGGCCTGTCGGGGTTTGCCGGAACACGGGTACGGGTTCCTGGTCGCCCTGCTGAACTCCGACCTTCTGGCCTTCGATCACCGGGAGCGTTGCCGGGATGCTCGGCAACGCTCCTTTCCCCAGGTGAAGGTGGGGGCGCTCCAGCGGTTGCCGCTGCGCCGGATCGGTTTCCGGACGCCCCCCGAACGGCGGGAGGCGCAGCGGATGGAGGGCCACCAACGGGCGGTTGACCCGAAGGCCTGGGAAGAGTTCCTGGCGGCGGCGGCGGAGGATGCGATCCACGACCTGTTGGATGGAATGGCCCGACAGGTGGCCGAGGGCCGGAGTCTCGCAAGCGTGCGTGCGGCGATGGAGGCCGCCGTCGGCATCCTGTACGGGTTGACGGACGAGGAACGAAGGTGGTTGGCCGAGGAGGACCAAAGCTAACTGGCCCGGTCCCCAAAAAAGCCGGGGGTAGGTTGCCCGCAACCTCCCCCCGGCTTTAGATCATGGCCTGCGTTGGGTCTTCAACTGCCGATGCCGGAGGAGGTGACCACCGCTCCCGGGCGAACGGGGGGCTCTTCCAAAAGCTCCTCCCCCGAGGCGTCCCGCAGAGTCTGCTGGCGCGGCTCGCCCAGGGTGAGCAGGGTCAGGACGACTCCCGCCGCCGAGATGACGGCCAGGATGCCCATGGTGCCGGGCAGCTTCAGGTCGGCCAGGAGCAGCGGGAAGAAAAAGGCGCCGACGGCCGCTCCGCATTTGCCGACGGAGGCCGAGAGGCCGTGGCCCCAGCCCCTTACCGACACGGGGAAGACCTCGGCTGGATAGACGAAAGTGGTGACGTTGGGGCCGAACTCGATGAAGAAGTAACTGAGGGCATAAAGCGCCAGGAACTCCACCGGCAAAGCCGTGATCCCCGGCACGAAGAAGATCAGGGCGTAGGCGACGGCCATGACGGCGAAGCCCAGCACCTGAATGAAGCGCCGCCCGAGCCGGTCAATGGTGAAAGCGGCCACCCAATAGCCCGGGACGGCCGCCACCAGGAAGATGAGGGCCGAGACCAGGACGTTACCCAGCGGGGTGCCGTGGGGCATGAGCGCTTTCATCACCAGGCCGGAGGAAACGCCGTTGCCGTAGAAGGCCATGTCCAGCAGCATC
>JAJZBP010000159.1 GCA_021798855.1 Bacillota bacterium | reverse complement strand
GAACCCGTAGGTCCAGATGCAGCCGGGATAGTCCAAGTCCGGCCACGGGTGACACAATACTTGAAAAGGAGGGAGCCTTGCCCCAATTCGTTGGCCGTAAACATTCACCAAAAATGGTAACCTGACTTAGGCTTTCAACGAATTTAGTCTCCCGACGGGTTTAGCGGATGCTTACATGGAATCTGTGCAGTTTTTTCGCCGTATACGGTATATTTCCGGTTTCGGTGTTTTTTATTGACGAAGCACGCGGGTTGTGCGCCGAGGAGAGGAGGAAACGGAGCGAAGATGTCGAAAACTCCAAGCGAAAGCTACAAGTTGTCGCAACGGCGATGGACTGAAGCGGTCCGATAGCCGGCGTAAAGGGGGAGCAGGTTTGATCTCCTTTCAAAATGTGTCCAAGCTTTACCGGGGCAAGGGAAACCACACTGCTTTGCAGAACGTTAATCTCCAGGTGGGTAAAGGCGAGTTCGTTTTCGTGGTCGGACCTTCCGGCGCGGGCAAGAGTACGTTCCTGCGGCTGGTGACCAGGGAGGAAGTCCCGTCCCAGGGTCGGGTGATCGTGGGGGGATTGGATGTGGGGGCGCTGCGGCCCAGGGACATTCCCCACCTGCGGCGAAACCTGGGGGTGGTCTTTCAGGACTTTAAACTGTTGCTCAACAAAACGGTTTGGGAGAACGTGGCGTTCACCCTCCAGGTGACCGGAGTGTCCAGGCGGGACATCCTGCGCCGGGTGCCGGCCGCCCTCGAGCAGGTGGGTCTGCGGCAAAAACAAGACGCCAAGCCGCTTCAGTTGTCGGGCGGTGAACAGCAAAGGGTGGCCATCGCGCGGGCCATCGTCAGCCGCCCGGCGTTGCTCCTGGCGGACGAGCCGACCGGTAACCTTGACCCGGAAGCGGCCAAGAGCGTCGTGCGGGTACTCTGGGAAATCAACCGTTGGGGAACCACGGTGGTCATGGCCACCCACGCACAGGGGGTGGTGGACAGTATGCGGCAAAGGGTGGTGGCCCTGGAAGACGGCCGGGTCGTGCGCGACCAACTGCAGGGGGCATATGGAGCCTGATGCGAAATTGGCGCTATATTTGGGGAGAAGCCTGGGCTAATCTGGTGGGCAACCCCTGGATGACCGCGGCCTCCCTGGGTAGCATGGCGGTGGCGGTCATGGTTTTGTCCATCTTCGTCGTCTTTGCGGCCAACTTGGATTACCTGGCGGGATATTTGGAGTCACAGGTGCAGATCAGGGTGTTTGTGACCGACGGACTGCCGGCGACGCAAATCGCCGCCCTGCAAAAGCAAATCGCCGCCCTGCCGGGGGTCCGGCAGGTCAGCTTCGTCAGCAAGGCCACGGCCTTAAAACAATTGGAGCAGGAATTCGGACGGGAGAAGGGGCTTTTGGCCGGGGAATCCAAGACGAATCCCCTGCCGGCCTCATTCTCCGTCAAGGCCACCGGGCCGGCGGAGGTGGCCGGGGTGGCCGCCAAGTTGGCCCGGTTGAGCGGTGTGACCAACGTGAGCTACCAGGCCCAAACGGTGCAAAGGCTCTTCACCCTGACCACGGCGCTTCGGGAAATCGGGGGGGGATTGGCCCTCCTCCTGATCGTGGCGACCGGGTTCATTATTGCCAACACCATCCGCTTGGCGGTGTTTGCCCGGCGCCGGGAAATCAGGATCATGAAATTGGTTGGAGCCAGTGACGGGATGATCCGCGGACCTTTCATCATCGAGGGATTGCTGCTGGGAACTCTGGGGGCCGCCCTGAGCGCCGGAGCAGTACTATGGGGTTACTGGTGGCTGTTTCGCTCGGCTAAATACTCGCTCCCCTTCCTACCGCTTCTGTCCCTGCACCTGATCGCGGAGATCCTGGCGGGTATGGTGGTTGTGGTGGGAGCCGGGGTGGGGATGCTGGGCAGCTTTCTGAGTTTGCGCCGCTACCTGTATTCGCAGGAGCAGGTTTAGAGGAAGGAGCCAAAGGTCCGGGAGCGAACAAAAAGGACACCCCTCCCAAGCGAAGGAGGGGTGTCCTTTTTGTCCCCAAACTCAGTCCAACAAAACTTTGTCAATCATGATGGTCTGATTTTCCTTCTCCGCCAGGGATATGTCGCGGGGTTCGACATCCATTCCGCCGGCGTCGGTCAGGATGCGCACGGTGGGCCGGCCAATGGCGTCGGCCAGACCCACGACCACGCCCGTGGCGCCGGTGCTCAGGTGGACGAGGGTGCCGATCGGGTAGGGGGGAAGGACGCGGATGAAGTTTTGCACCAAGGTGCGGTCGAATTCCCATCCGGCCATGCTCATGACCAGTTCGAGGACGCTGTGGGGCAGGATGGCTGTCCGGTAGGGGCGGTCGGCCAGCAGGGCCACGTAGATGTCGGCCAATCCCACCAGGCCGGCATATGGGTGGACGTTCTGGCCACTCAAGTGTTGGGGGTAGCCGGAACCGTCGGCCCGTTCGTGGTGCTGGTAGACGATGGTTTTCACGTAGGCACCGGTGGACCCCAGGAGTTTGACGGCGGCGGACGGGTGTTGCCCGACCCGCGCCCGCTCGGCCTCATCCAGAGGAGCGGGCTTGTCCAGCAGATCCCTGGGCAAAAGCATGAGGCCGAGGTCGCTGAGGAGAGCGCCCAGGGTTATATCCGGGAGGTGTTGGTGGAAGCCGGACAGATACCCCAAGCCGGCGGCCAGGATGCCCGTATGGAGGGCGTGGCTGATCAGATAGTGGGCCGAATTTTGCGGGTAAGGAAAGTTGATGAAAGAGGGCTGCAATTCCTGGATGTCCGCGACCATTTGCTGGGCCGCCTCCTGCAACGCGGACATGGATGGTCTGGAATCGCCGTTTTGGAGGCGGTTGAAGAGGGCGGTCAGGGCGGATTCGGTACGGGTTTTGGTGGATAGGTGGATGAGCGCGGGTTCCACCAAGTCCTGCAGCCGGTTGGCGACCACGGAAACTTCCGGGACTCCCAAATCCAACAGGTGGGCGATCTGTTTTTCGGTGAGCAGGGTCCCCCGGGCCACCAAGAGGTTACCGTTTAAGGCGTAAACGTTTTCGCCGACCTCCGCCCCCTTTGACAGGCGTTCGGTCCTGATCAGGCGCAACAAACCGCCTTACCTCCTTGGCCCGCATCCTGCCTGCCAGGGCCGGTTTCCCGGCAGGTTATGGGTTCTTGCCGCTCTGGGCCGGCAAGCGACGGTAGAAAAAAGAAGCGAGGTTTTCCAGGCCGATGGCGCGGTGTTGGAAGATGGTTTCCGTTCCCCCGACGAAAAGGATGCCCCCGGGGACGAGGGAATGGGCGAAGCGTTCGTAAAGCGACTCCTTGGCCTGGGCGGTGAAGTAAATCACCACGTTGCGGCAGGTGATCAGGTGGAACCCCCGTTCGAAGGGATCGGAAAGAAGGTTGTGGTAGCGGAAGGTCACGGAGCGCAGGAGTTCCGGCTTCAACCGGAAACCTTCCGGTTCCTGGGAGAAGAAGCGAGTCAACCGCTGCGGCGAAACGTTCTTCAACTCGTCCGAACGATAGAGGCCACCGGCGGCGCGCTCCAAGATGCGACGGTCGATGTCGGTGGCGATGATCTGGTGCCGCCGGCCGGGCGTCAGTTCGGATAGGATCATGGCCAGGGAATAGACTTCCGCGCCGATGGAACAACCGGCGCTCCAGACCTTCAACACCGGAGCTTCCCGCAGGAGGCCGGGGATGACCGTTTCCTGCAGGAAGGTGAATTTGTCCGGGTTACGAAAAAACTCGGAGACGTTGATGGTGAAAAAGTCGAGGAATTTGTGGAGGAGTTGCGGATTTTCTTCCAGCATCCGTCCGTACGCCTCCAGATCGGTGGCTCCGTGCCGGTGTATGATGCTGTTCAGACGACGTTGCAACTGGTTACTCTTGTACAGGTCCAGGTCCAGGCCGGTGTTGGTCAGGATTTTGCTGCGAAAGGCCGGGTACGATGGATCGGCAAAGATGTTCTTGGCCAGGATGGAAGGGTTGAACATATTGCTTGGGGACTGGCCAGCGCCGTTTGCCCCGGTGGGGATCGGTAACTCGGTCTTGCCCGTCGGTTTCGCGTCGCCGGGACGCTTCGGGTGCAGCGTGCCGGGCGCATCGCCTTTATCGCGTTCCATCAAACGACGGTTCCGGCGATGGCTTCGGCCATTCCGTGCAAGGGGATGATTTGATCCACATAGCCCATTTCGACTGCCGCCCGCGGCATACCGTAAACGACGCAGGAGTTTTCGTCCTGGGCCAAGGTGGTCCCGCCCACCCGTTTGACGCAACCCAGTCCCTCGGCGCCGTCGGAACCCATGCCGGTGAGGATCACGCCGACGGCGTCCTTTCCGGCCACGGCGGCGGCGGTTTCCAAGGTGACGTCAACGGATGGACGCACTCCGTGCCGGGTCGGCTCGGTGGTCAGGCGGACGTGCCGGAGGTTGTCGATCCGCAGGTGGGTTCCGCCGGGGGCCAGCAGGACGGTGCCGGGACGCAAACTGTCACCCTCCCGGGCCTCCCGCACCTCCAAGGGCGAAATGGAGTTGAGCCGTTCGGCCAAATAACGGGTGAAGCCGACCGGCATGTGTTGCACGATCACCATGGGGCTGGGAAAGGAACCGGGAAGGCGGGGTATGATCTGCTGCAGGGCGTTGGGGCCGCCCGTGGACGAACCGATGACCACCAGGCGGCTTTTATGGCCGCCCGTGGAGGAGGCGGCGGGAAGGGCGAGCGGCGCGGGAGCGGCGGGGGACTCGGACGCGGCGTACAGACGCTCGCGCCGCATGGTTCCACAGGCCAGCACCTTTTCCTGCAACTCTTTTTCCAGTTCGACGATCCCCGTATACGGGTTGGATACCGGTTTGGGCAGGAAATCGACCGCACCCAAGGAGAGAGCCCGAAGGGTCACTTCGGCCCCTTCCTGGGTCAGAGTGGAAAGCATGACGATGGGAGTTGGGCGTTCCCGCATGATCCGGCGCACCGCCTCCAAGCCGTCCAGCACCGGCATCTCCACGTCCATGGTGATGCAGTCGGGGGACAGTTCCAACGTTTTCTTGACGGCTTCCAAGCCGTTCTTGGCGGTGTCGATCACTTCGATGCCCGGCGAATTGGTCAACATTCCGCTGATGAAACGTCGCATGAAAAAGGAGTCATCAACCACCAGAACCTTAACTTTGGT
>JAJZBP010000158.1 GCA_021798855.1 Bacillota bacterium | reverse complement strand
CCGATCTCAAAGACCCGCTCGCGCAATTCCTTCACCTTTTCCTTGGGGCTTTCCTGCCGGCGCATAGCCGCCGCGCTTGACGGCATCATAGGGGTCTGGTGAAAAAGGCCAGCTTACTTGCGTTGTTGCCTTCGGGTGGTTGAGAACGGCAGGCCGTTCTCCGCCGAACCGGGAGCCTCGCCCCTCCGTGCCGTCGGCACGGAGGTCCCCCTCCCACCTGGCATCTGGACCTTTTTGACCAGACCCCGGAATTTACGGTTTGCTAGAGTTTATCACACGATCTATAGGGATTGGCTTTCTTTGGGGGACATTTTCTCCTCGCTGGAGGTCCTCCCCCCTGGCCCTCCCGGCACCGCCCTCCGGCACCTGGGGCAGGCCTGCTGTCCAACGCCGGCATGACGCTCTGGCTTTCGCTCAATTTCATCCCCGGGGGGCATCTTCAATGCGGGACCGTTTTGCGGCACGGGTACGCCTGGGCCCGCAGCTTCGTCTTCTGCCACACCGCCGGCATTCGACCGTGGCTGCGACTGCCCGGCGACCCGAACCACGCCGCCGGCTGCATCGTCCCGGGCTGGGACTTCATCCGCGAAGTCCGGCCGGCCTCCGTCCCTCCCGGTCCGAATGGTCCGGTCCGGGGACAGTTGGACGAAATCCAAAAAGTCCAGGCCGCAGCTGGTGGCGGCAGGAGATGGCGCGAAGGATCACGAAAGTTACCGCCGGGTATTCTCTGCAACCGTCCCCACGCGGCCAAACCCAAATTCGGTTTCGGCTCCCACCGGCGCCGAAGGCCTGTAAGGGAGGACTGAACGATGCCCCGCGACCTTCCGGTGGGCAACAGCCGGATGCTGATCAATTTCGACGCCCGTTACCGGCTCCGGGACTTCTATTACCCCCAGGTGGGCAACGAGAATCACAGCGGGGGCTTTCCCTTCCGCTTCGGCGTCTGGTGCGACGGCAACTTTGCCTGGGTACACGACGACCCCTGGCAACGGGAGTTGGATTTTCGGGGTGATACCCTGGTCACCAACGTGCGTCTCGCCTGGCCCCGGGAGGACCTGACCGTCGTCTGCAACGACACCGTGGATTTTCACGAGGACGTTTACCTGCGCCGGGTGCGAGTGGTCAACGCCCGCAACACGCCGCGGCAGGTGCGCTTCTTTTTCACCCAGGACTTTCGCATTTACGGCAACGAGATCGGCGACACGGCTCTTTACGATCCCCATACCCGGGGCATCCTTCATTACAAGGACAACCGTTACTTCCTGGTCGACGCCCGCACGGCGGCCGGCGACGGCTTCTCCGCCTTCTCCGTGGGGGTGAAGGACGCCCCCGGCCTGGTGGGAACCTGGAAAGACGCCGAGGACGGGGAGTTGGCCGGCAATACGATCGTCCAGGGAGCGGTGGATTCGGCGGTGGCGGTTTGGCTGAACCTAGCTCCCGGCGGGGAAACCGTCTTCCACTATTGGATTTGCGCCGGTTTCGATCTGGCGGCCGTCCACCAGTTGGACGAGATGGTGCGGGCCAAGGGTCCGGAGCGCCTGGTCGAACGCACCGCCTCCTACTGGAACCTTTGGGTCAATAAAGAGGGCTTCAATTACACCGGACTGCCGGAACCGCTGGTGGACCAATTCAAAAGGAGCCTCCTGATCATCCGCACCCAGGTGGACAGCGGTGGCGGGATCGTGGCGGCCAACGACACGGACATCACCGGTTTCGCCCGCGACACCTACAGTTACGTGTGGCCGCGCGACGGAGCCTTGGCGGCCGCCGCCCTGGACCAGGCCGGCTACCGGGACCTGTCCAGGCAATTCTTCGATTTTTGCCTGCGGGTGGTGAATCCCGCCGGCTACTTCTGGCAGAAATACAACCCCGACGGCAGCATCGCCTCGTCCTGGCACCCCTGGTACCGGGACGGACGGGAGGAGTTGCCCATCCAGGAAGACGAGACCGGTCTCGTGCTCCTGGCCCTGTGGCAACACTACCAACGCTACCGGGACGTGGAAGCGATGAAACCCTATTACCGCCCCCTGATCGTGCAAAGCGCCCGTTTCCTGGTCGATTGGCGGGACGCGCCCACGGGGCTTCCCCACCCCAGTTGGGATTTGTGGGAAGAGCGCCGGGCCATCCACACCTTCACCGTGGCGGCCACGGTGGCCGGACTGCGCGCGGCCGGCAACTTCGCGGAAAGCTTCGGCGAGACCGTCGAAGCCTCCTCCTTCCGGCGGGCGGCCACGGAGATCTGGGAGGCCGCCGAAAAATACCTCTACGACCGGGTGGAAGGCCGTTTCCTCCGTTCCCTTTACCTTGAGGCCGACGGCGCCATCCGACCCGACCGGGTGGTGGACGTGAGCCTCCTGGGACTGTGCCGCCTGGGAGTCCTGCCACCGGACGACCCGCGGCTTCAGGCCACGGTTCTCGCGGTGCGGGAGAAACTGTCGCTCAAAACCGGGATCGGCGGGTTGGCCCGCTACGAAGGGGACGTTTACCAACTGGCGGAAGGCTGCGCGGGGAAGGTTCCCGGCAATCCCTGGTTCATCGCCGCCCTGTGGCTGGCCGACTACACCATCGCCAAGGCCAAGGACGCCGCCGAATTGACCGAAGCCCTGCCCCTGCTGGAGTGGTGTCAGCGCCACGCTCTGCAAAGCGGCGTCATGGCCGAACAGGTGCATCCCTTTTCCGGAGCCCCCCTTTCCGTTTCCCCCCTGACCTGGAGCCACGCGGAATACGTCTTCGCCGTCCTGGCTTACCTGGACAAGCTGGCCGAGTTTTCCGTCTGCCCAACCTGCGGAACCATGGCCCTCCGACGGGACCGTTTCCGCCCCACCCCCCTCCTGACGCCGCCGGAAGGCCACCTGCCGGTGGGCGGTCAGCCGGCATGAAGGCGGTGGTCGTCCGCCCCCACGTCCCGGGTTCCCTTCGTCTGACCGAACTGCCGGACCCGGTTCCCGGACCGCGGGAGGTTCTCGTGCGCACCCTGGAGGTGGGCATCTGCGGCACCGACGCCGACATAACCGCCGGCCAATACGGTTGGGCGCCGCCGGACCGGGAGGAACTGGTGCTTGGTCACGAGTCCCTGGGCGTCGTGGAGCGGGTGGGGATCGCCGTTTCCTCCTGCGCTCCCGGCGACCTGGTGGTGGCCACGGTGCGCCGTCCCGACGGCTGCCCGAACTGCCGCCACGGCGAAAGCGACATGTGCAGTTGGGGTCGCTATCGGGAGCGGGGCATCAAGGAATTGGACGGTTTCCTGGCCGAACATTACGTGGAAGTGCCCGAGTACCTGGTCGTCGTCCCCCCCGCCCTGCGCCCAACGGCGGTGCTCCTGGAGCCGTTGACCATAGCGGTGAAGGCGGTCTTCCAGGCGTTCAAAATTCAGGAGCGCCTGCACTGGGAGCCGCGCCGCGCCCTGGTCCTCGGTATCGGCCCGGTCGGCCTGCTCGGCGCGCTCCTGCTGCGGGCAAGAGGTCTGGAGGTGACGGCCTATGACCGGCAGGATCCGGCGGAGCCCGGCCCACGGCTGGCTCAGGAGACCGGAGCCTCCTACCGGCACGCGGAAGATGCGGACCTGGTCACCACCGCTCCCGGCCCTTACGACCTGATCCTGGAGGCCACCGGGTTCAGTCCCTTGGATTTCCAGGCCGTGGAAACACTGGCTCCCAACGGTGTGCTGGCCCTCCTGGGAGTCACGGGAGGAGATCGCCGGCTGCAGATACCGTCCGACCGTTTGAACCAGGATTTGGTGCTCGGCAACCGGGTTGTTTTCGGTTCGGTCAACGCCAACCGCCGTTATTTCGAACGGGGTGTGGCCGATCTGGAGCGGTTCGCCGCCCTCTGGCCGGGCCTGACCGAACGGTTGATCACGCGCCGGCTTTCTCCGGCGGAGTTCGTGGCCGGCGAAAGCCGGCGGGAGGACCACATCAAGGCAGTGGTGGAAGTGTCCCGTTGAGAAAGAGCGGCCTCCCAGGGGAGGTGGAACACCTTGGCCCAGGGAAAAAACGGGCCGCCGAACACCAATCCTCTCATCGGCGGGTTGACCAAGAACACCCTGGCCCTGGTCCTGACCGGGGAAAGCACCGGGCGACTCGGTCCGCTCACCGCCCGGCGGGTCAAGCCGGCGGTGCCCTTCGGCGGTAAATTCCGCATCATCGACTTTTGCCTCTCCAACTGCATCAATTCGGGTATCCGCCGCGTGGGGGTGATCACCCAGGACAGAGCCCGCAGCCTGATCCGGCACATCCAACTGGGATGGGGTTTCCAGAGCGGAGACTTCAGCGGATTCATCGAACTTCTCCCGGCGCAGCAACAATTCAGCGACGGCCGACCCCTGGGCACCGCCGACGCCATCCGGCAGAACCTGGACGTCCTGCGGATCCATCAGCCCCGCCATTGCCTGATCCTCTCCGGCGACCATATCTACAAAATGGATTATGCGCAGATGCTGGCGGAACACGCCCTATCCCAGGCCGACGCCACCGTGGCCTGCCTGGAGGTGCCCATCAATGAAGCCACCGCCGGCGGCGTGCTGACCGTCAACCGCGAGGGAAGGGTGACGTCGTTTGCGGTGAAACCGGCGGCGCCGGCGCCGGTCCCGGAGCGCCCGGACCGGGCACTGGCCGACCTGGGCATTTACGTTTTCAACGCCGACTTTCTGCAAAGACAACTGGTCCGCGACGCCCAGACCCCGCATTCCGGCCACGACCTGGCCGGCGACGTCATTCCCCACGCGGTTTCCCTCCACCGGGTCATGGCTCACCGCTTCGCCCACAGTTGCATCCGGTCGGACGGCGCCAACCGGGTCCCCTATTGGCGCGACCTGGGAACGGTGGACGCCTATTGGGGCGCCAACAGGGACCTGGTCGAGGTGATCCCGGAACTCAACCTTTACGACGGCAGGTGGCCCATCTGGACCCACCAGGAGCAACTGCCCCCGGCCAAGTTCGTCTTTGCTCACGACGACCGGTGGGGCATGGCCGTCAACAGCCTGGTTTCGGGAGGCTGCATCGTCAGCGGCGCCACGGTGCGTCGTTCCCTCCTTTTTTCCAACGTGCGGGTTGAGGGGGCCCGTACCCTGGTGGAAGATTCCGTCATTCTGCCGGATGTCCGGGTGGACCATGACGCCCGCCTGCGGCGAGCCGTGGTGGACACAGGGACATCCAGAT
>JAJZBP010000157.1:4842-5166 GCA_021798855.1 Bacillota bacterium | reverse complement strand
TTTCGCCATCAACTGTTCGTACAGAGTCAGGATCGCTTCCCGGCCCACGGTTGTCCGTCCGGGCGGGAAGGCGAGAATCGCGTCGGGAGCATAGAGATCGGCGACTCCCGCGGCGTCTTGGGCGTTCACCCGTTCCACGATGAGCCTGGTCACGTCCTCCGGTTCGGTTGCCTGTGCCCTTTGGTTGGTCATTTGCATCAGCCTTCCTCTCTGCAATTCTTTCCGTCGTGCCAGTTCCCGGTACGGTACGGGTTTAAGAATAAGGGAAGAAACCTGACAACCTTATGGCAGAGTTTCGGCAGGGGTTTCATATTTTTTACGCAG
>JAJZBP010000157.1:0-4832 GCA_021798855.1 Bacillota bacterium | reverse complement strand
GGCGGGCTGCAGCAGGCGCGCCCGGCTACCCCAACCGAGCAGCCAGGGAAGGATTCGGCGCGGCTCGAAAAGGCGATAGGTGAAACACACCCCGTTTCCACGCGGCTCTTCTCCCCACAGGCCGAAGTGTTGCCGCTCCCGAACCCACCGGGCGTTCTCGTTGCCTACCCAAACCATAACCTCCTCCAATGGCTGCTCTTTTTCCCGTCGGCGCAGGTCGGCCAGGGAAAAAGCCGCCGGGCGGGAAAAGATCTCCGGGCATTCCCGGATACCGTCGATCCGGTCAACCCGGAAAACCCGCAGAGCGCCGCGAAGTCGACAATGGGCCGCCAACAGCCAGGCCCCTTGGAAGAGTACCAAGCCGAGGGGTTCCACCATCCGTTCGGTGATCGTCTCCCGACTGGGGGAACGGTAGCTCATTTCCACCACTTTTTGTCCACGAATGGCCGCGTTGAGGAGCAGGAGCCGTTGGTCATCGGCCGGGAGGGATGGCATTTCCACCACCTCCAGGCTCGCCAGGAGGAAATCCGCCTCCCCGCGGTGGGCGGTGGGCAGGATGGCTTGGACCTTATCCCAGGCGGATTCGGCGGCATCCCGGTAAGGACTCCCCAGGTGTTTTTGCAGGAAGCGGCAGCCGACGGCCAAAACTCCGGCTTCGGCGGGCTGGAAGAACAAAGGCGGCAGAAAATAGCCATCCAGCAGGCTGTACCCCGCGCGCCCGGCGGCGACGGGCACCCCGGCTTCGGAAATGGCCTGCATGTCTCGGTAGACGGTGCGGACCGATATTTCGAATTTGCCGCTGATGGTGTCCGCCGTCAGCGGTCCACCGGTACGCAGGGCCAGAATGATGGCCAGCATCCGGTCGACCCGGTTCAAGGCCGTCCCTCCCACAAATCCCGTAAAAACCAAATAAACCCAAGAATTGCGGTTCCTTTTTGGCCCGGCATTTTGTTCCGGCTACCTAAAAGACCTGGTATTCGAGTTGGGCCGAGCGGTCCTTTAGCGTAGCCTTGAGCCGGTTCAATTTTTCCCTCACTCCGCGATCCCAGCCCGGAGACAAGGCGGCGGCATCCAGTTTCCCGACTTCCTCCCGCACTTCCTGAGCCTGGGTGATCAACAACAAATCGAATTGCAGCAGAAGGTCCAGGGTGCCCAACTCATCCCGGACGGCGTCCCACACCCGGTCCCGTCCGGGAACGGCCTGCCCGCGGATACTTGTCTCGACATCGGACACGTCTCGTTCCAGGTGGTCAAGTTCCGCCAAAGTCCGGGTAACCTCCGGAGCGGGAAAGGGGTTCTCCCTGGTTGACGGCGGAACGAAGCCCAGGTGGTATCGGCCCGCCAGATCCCTGACCATGTTGCCGGCGGCTTGGAGTTCCGCGCCGGCCCGGTTGCGCACCAACAGGTCGTCGGCCCGCAACCGGCCTTTGAGCCGATACAGGTCGTTGCAGTCCAGCAGGCGGCGCAATTTTTCCGCCACGCCCTCCATCGACTACCGGTTTTCCCGACCGGAATCCGCCTCGCCGCCTGTTTCGTCCAACATACGATTGAGCGGCAAAAGGTTCGACAAGCCTCCTCCGATGAAGAAAGGCTGCCCCACGGCCATGTTGGGGGCCGAAACGATCCCCTTCGACGCCATGAGCATGGCGGTGTAATACCGCACCGCGTCCAATTCGGACAGGCCGAAGGCTTTCAGGGAAATCAGGGACTTGATCCGCTCGTCCTTGGGGAAAACCAAAACCTTCACGTCTTCCAGGGTGATCCCATAATTGACCAGGAACTCCTGCAGGTGCTGCTTGACCAAAGCCGTCAGGTCGTGGATCTTTTCGTTGACCTGCTCCAGGGGAGTTACTTGGATCAGTTGGTTGACGGCCTGTTCCACCACCGGCCCGGCGTAGGCGTTCACGTCTTTGCCCGCCAAGAAGTGTCCCCGGTAGGGCATGTGCTGGACCAGTTTGACGGCGTCGTCGGCGCTCGCAACGTGGATGTAGTAGTCAACGTCGTAGACCATTTCCGCCATTTCCCGGGACAGGGCGACCCCCGAGGCCTTGAGCACCAACTTGGCCCGGTTGATGTACAGGGCTTCGTACTGCCAAGGCGACTGTCCGCCGTAAAAGGCCTGTTGGATGCTTCCTATGAGGGGACGATCGGGGGTGCTCACCGGGTATTGGCCGGTTTCGTAGACGTTGAGGATGGCCCCGCGGCTTTTCAGGACACAAAAGTGGTTCGATTCCACCGTCAGGAGTGAACCGTTCATGATGTCGTTGGCCGGATAGTGAAACAGCAAAACCTCCGGCCCCATCACCTCTTCGCCGTTGCCGTCCAAAGTACTGATGACCTGCCTGATGGCCATTTACCCACACTCCCGTTCCTGGTTTTTACTGATCTTACTTAATCAATCTTCGCTGCTTTCAGGCAGAAACCTCTTCCATAACCAAATACCTTCGTCTGCCGCCGTTGTGGCGGTTTCAAGATCGCCGCCGTACGAATGCCCAGATCCGGCCGTCCCGCCAGACCACCTCCAACGGGAGGCCCAGGGCCGCCGACAAGTTGTCCGCAGTCAGCACCTTGGCCTTTTCCCCTTGGCTGACGACTTCGCCATTGCGTAGCAGGAGGGCATGGCTGAAGAAAGGCAAAATCTCCTCGGGGTGATGGGTCACATAGATCACGGTGGGTAACTCCCCGTGGACGTTGGCGACGTCCAGGGAGGCCAACAGGGTTTCGCGGCCGGCCAGGTCCAGGCCGGTGCATGGTTCGTCGAGGAGGAGCAGTTCGGGACGGGGCGCCAGCGCCCTGGCGATCAGGACGATCTGTTTTTGCCCCTGGGACAGCTTGCCGAAGGGAACCCGGTTCAGGGCGGCGCCCCCCAGTCCGGCCAAGGTCTCCCCCGCCCGTTCTTCCACCCGGTTTCCCCCAGCGGTTCGCCCGATGCCCGCGCCGAAGCCGGAGGCCACCACGTCCAAGGCCAACTCCTCCGGGTGGTGGCGTTCCAGCCATTCCTTGAGGTAAACGCTGACCAGTCCCAACCGGGAACGCAGCTCCCGTAAATCGGTGGCGCCGAAAGTCTCCCCCAAAACGCTGACGGCGCCCTCCGCCGGAAAAAGATAGCCGGCCAAAAGACGCAGCAGGGAGGTCTTTCCCGAACCGTTGGCGCCCAGGACCGCCCAGTGTTCTCCGGACTTCGCCCGCCAGGAGACTTTTTGCAGGATGCTCCGCTCCCCCCGGCGGACGGCCACCTCTTCCAAGTCAATGACGGGAAATCCCTTCTTTTCCTGACGGCGACACCATTGCTGGTTCACGGGCCAATCCCCCCCTGTGCCGCCGCCGGCGCCGTCAAACGCCGTCTTTTTGTTCCGGCGGCTCAAAGGGGTTTTGCCGGTTCCGGCTCGCCCAAAAGTTGCCGGTAGTAGGCCTCGTAGCGCGGGACGATCTTGTCGGCGGCGAAAAGCTCCTTGGCCCGGTGCCGGCCGGCGGCGCCCAGGCGACCGTGCAGGCCGGGATCGCCCAGGATTTCGCTGCCTCGGGTGGCCATGGCCTCCCAGTTCCCCGGCGGCAACAAAAAGCCGCCCTCACCATCGGCCACCACCTCCGGCAGTCCCCCCACGCGGAAGGCCAGGACCGGAACGCCGCAGGCCATGGCTTCGAGGGCGGCCAGGCCGAAGCTTTCTTCGTCCGAAGGGAGGAGGAAAAGGTCGGCGGCCGCCAGGATGTTGGTTACCTTCTCCTGGTTGCCGAGAAAGTGGGTGTCTTCCCGCAGATTCAGCTCTTGGACCATCCGCCTGGCCAGGGCGGCGTCGGGGCCGTCGCCCACCAATACCAGTTTGCAGGGCAGGCGCTCCCGCAGGCGGGCGAAAACCCGGATCACCAAGTCCAGGCGTTTTACCGGACGGAAGTTGGAAAGGTGGACGACCAGTTTCTCCCCCTTGGGCGCGATGGCGGCGCGGGAAGTCCGGCAGCCCTGCCCACAGTGGGGACGGTAGTGGCGCAGGTTGACGAAGTTGGGAATGGTGACCACGTCGTGGCCGGGAAAGGATTCCAGGGTGCGCCGGCGCAGGTATTCGGAGACGGCCGTGATGCCGTCGCTTTGTTGCAGGCTGAGGGCGACCACCGGCACGAAAAATTCCTCCTGGCCGACCAGGGTGAGGTCGGTGCCGTGCAACGTGGTCACGATCTTGAAGGGGTGGCTTGCGTTCATCAACTTGGCCAGGAAGGCGCTCAGGGTATGGGGCAGGGCGTAATGGACGTGGACGATGTCCAGCCTTTCGTAGACCGCCACCTCCCGGATTTTGCTGGCCAGGGTCAGCAGGTAGGGAGGAAATTTGAAAAGCGGGTATGAGGGAATGGGAACCTCGTGGAAAACGACGTTGGGAGCGGTGGGATCCAGGCGAAAGGGCGGGTCGTAAGAGATGAAGTGAACGGCGTGACCGCGTTGGGCCAACTCCCAGCCCAATTCCGTGGCCACCACGCCGCTGCCGCCGAAGGTGGGGAAACAGACCATGCCGATGCGCAATGTGCATACGCTCCTTTCGGTGGTATCCCTAAGCTGCCTCGGCGACCCTCCGGGAACCTCCCCAAGCCGTCCCGGCGGTTTGACCCGGCGTTGGCCGGCGTGATTTACCAGCCGTCGTCCGCCACTTTTTTTCCAGCAATCGTTGTCCGTGGCATTGTCATCAGCCACCCGAGGGATCGCATAGGTTGGCGTCGAAAGAGGGGATGTCGTTTGTGTCTACCGTTTTTTTCACGGGTTCCCGAAACCCCTTCGTCGCCGTCACCGGTGGAAAAAGCCAAGCTGGACTTGGAGATGGCGTACCGGCTCTTTAATTGCGCCACCG
>JAJZBP010000156.1 GCA_021798855.1 Bacillota bacterium | reverse complement strand
TTGCAGCCGGTGGAGCGCAGCCCCCTGATCATCGCCTCCCGAAAAAGCCGGGAGGAAAGACGGTTGTCCCGCCCCACCACGGCTTGATCCCTTCCCCTCTCCCGCAGGTAGGTCCCGAAGGCCCGGCCCAGCCCCTCCACCCTTTCCTCGGTCAGGTCGGTGCCCACCACGCCGCGAATGTCGTATTCCCGAAAAATATCCGCCCCAATCTCCACAACCGATCCCCCTGTTTTTGGTTTGCTGTCCCTGCGGGACGTCTTCATTATAGGAAGCCGGCCTTCAATAAATTCCCCGTCCGTTCCCGGGAAATGGGCCGGCTCCGCTCAGGCAAAATCTTGACCGCCCGCTGCGAGGCGGTTCGGTTGCCGGCTCATCCCCCGGCCTTTTTTCAGCGCACCACCAAAACGCTGGTTTTCGCCAAGTGGTTGACCCGGTCGCTGACGCTACCCAAGAAGACACTGTAGGCCTGGCTGTGGCCACGGCTCCCGACCACGATCAGGTTGAAGTTTCCCAGTTCGGCCTGCGCAACGATCACCTGCGCCACCGGCCCGGCCTCCAACTTGGTCTCCACCTTGGGCACCGCCCACTTGGCGCAAGACTCCCCGGCTTCATGCAGAATCTGGGAGTAGTTGTCCCTGATCACCTGCACCACCTCTTCATCCAGCATGAGACCGGCCGAATTCATCGCCTGCGGTCCCACCAAAGGGGGGACGACCGTCAGAATCGTCAGTTCCCCGCTGGCCGTCGCGGCCATTTCCGCCGCCACCTCCACCGCCTTCTTCCCGTAGTCGGAGCCATCCGTGGCCACCAGGATTTTCTTGAACAAATTCATGCCCCTTTCCCGCGCTTGGACAAGTCCTCCTGTTTATTATACCATTGGGAAAGACAAAATAAAGAATCCGGCAACACCGTCCGGAAGCAAAGAGGTGGACTCCATTGGCGGAATGCGTGATCGTCGGCGCCGGTCCCTGCGGCTTGGCCGCCGGTCTGGCCACCCAGGGCGCCGGCTTTTCGACCCTGGTTCTGGATCAAGGCTGCTTGACCAACTCGGTTTATCACTTCCCCACCAACCTGGTCTTCTTCAGTTCCGCCGACCTCTTGGAGATCGGCGGCATTCCCTTCCCTTGCGCCCAGGAAAAGCCGGACCGCCGTGCCGCCCTCGCTTACTACCGGAGGGTCACCGAGCATTTCGCCTTGGGCGTCCGTCAGAACACGAAAGTCACGGGACTGCGCCGCCTGGACGGCGGTCGGGGCTTTTCCCTGGAGACGTCCGGCCCGTCCGGCGAGGTGGGTGAACTGCAAGCCCGGCACGTGGTTTTGGCCACCGGCTACTACGACAACCCCAATCGCTTGTCCATTCCCGCCGAGGACGGACCCAAGCTGTCCCACTATTACACCGAGGCTCATCCTTACTGGCAACGGGACGTCCTGGTCGTCGGCGGCGGCAATTCCGCCGTGGAGGCGGCCCTCGACCTTTACCGGCACGGGGCCAGGGTCACCCTGGTCCACCGGGAGGCGGCCCTCAGTCCCAAGCTGAAGCCTTGGGTGGAACCGGACATCAGGAACCGGCTCCGCGACCAGGCCATCAAGAGCTTCTTCCAAAGCGAACTCAGGACGATCGGCCCTGATTCGGTCACCCTTTCCACCCCCGGCGGCCCGGTGGATCTGCCCAACTCCTTCGTTTTCGCCCTGACCGGGTATCATCCGGACCCGTCCCTGTTGCGCGGTCTGGGCGCCGCCTTCGATCCGGAAAGCGGCGCCCCCGTCCACGATCCCCAGACCATGGAAACCACCGTCCCCGGACTGTTCATCGCCGGCACCCTGGCCGCCGGCAACGACCAGAACCAGATCTTCATCGAAAACGGCCGGCTGCACGGGAACCTTATCGCGACCGCCCTGCTTGAACGTCGCCTCGAGCGTTGATTGATGTTTTCCCGGCCCCGTCAGGCCTCCTTCTTCCGTCGTTCGGCCTCCCGCAGGTCGATCCGCCGAATTTTCCCCGATATGGTCTTGGGCAGTTCCGCAACGAATTCGATCTCCCGCGGGTACTTGTATGGAGCGGTGACGCGCCGAACGTGGTCCTGCAGGGTCGCGATGAGTTCCGGTGAAGGGGCCTGACCCGTGGCCAAAACCACGAAGGCTTTGATGATTTGCCCCCGCACCGGATCCGGCGACCCCACCACCGCCGCCTCCGCCACGGCCGGGTGTTCCACCAAGGCGCTCTCCACCTCGAACGGTCCGATGCGGTAGCCGGCGGAGATGATCACGTCGTCGGCGCGCCCGACGAACCAGAAATAGCCGTCCGCGTCGACGTATCCCCGATCCCCGGTCACGTACCAGTCGCCGCGCAGGTGGCGTTCCACGCTGCCGGGGTCGCCCCAGGTGTCCCGGTAAACGCCGGGTGGCCATTCCGGCCGCACCTGCACGGCAATGTCCCCCTCCCCACCCGGTGGCAGAACGGCCCCCCGGTCGTTGATGACCTCCACCCGGTAACCGGGGGACGGTTTGCCCATGGAACCCGGCCGGGTCGGGAGGCAGGGGAAGTTGGCCACGATGGCCACGGTTTCGGTCTGCCCGTAACCGTCCCGAATGGTGATCCCCGTGGCTTTGCGCCAGGTTTCGATGACCTCCGGGTTGAGTGGCTCCCCGGCTCCGGCGCAGTGACGCAGAGCCCGGAAACGATACCTGGAGAGGTCTTCTTGCACCAGCATGCGGTAGATGGTGGGCGGCGCGCAAAGCGTCGTCACCGGGTGGGCGGCCAGCAGTTCCAGGACCCGCCCGGGATTGAACTTGCCCCGGGCGTCGTCGACAAAAAGGGTCGCTCCGCAGTTCCAGGGACCAAACAGGCTCGACCAAGCGGCCTTGGCCCAACCGGTGTCGGATATGTTCCAGTGCAGGTCCGAAGGCTTCAGGTCCAGCCAGAGGCGCCCCGTCACCAGGTGGGCCGCCGGGTAAGCGTGGTCGTGGAGAACCATTTTCGGATGGCCGGTGGTCCCCGAAGTGAAGTAAAGGAGGGCCGGATCGTCCCGCGCGGTGTCGGAGACGAACGTGGTTGGCGCCGCCCGGATGATTTCCGCGTAGGAAAGCCACCCGTCTCGCCGGCCACCGGCCATGATCCGGTGGTCCAAGAGCGGCGTCCGCTCGGCCGCTTCCTCGACCTTGGCGGCGTTCTCCGGATCGGTGACGACGGCCCGCGCTCCGGTGGCCAGCAGGCGAAACTCCAAGTCCCTGGCCGAAGCCTGGGTGGTGCAGGGCACGGGCACGGCGCCGAGGCGCAGGAGGCCCAAGATCGCCTCCCACCAAGCCGTCACCCGCGGCAAAAGAAGAAGCACCGGCTCACCTTTGCGTACCCCAAGCCCGGCGAGGGCGCCCGCAAACCGGCGGGAGTTCTCCGCCAAGGCGGCAAAGGTCACCCGTTCTTCCCCTCCGTCCCCGTCGACCCTCCAAATGGCCAGCCGCGCGGGATCACCGGCCCACCGGTCCACCACGTCGGAGGCGAAATTGAAGCGTTGGGGCACCCGCAACCGAAAGTTCTCTCTGGCCGCTTCGTAGTCGTCCAGGTTCGGGCCTTCCGCCGGCAATTCCACCGGACCTGGTTTTCCCAGTTCGGCAAACATAGACAAAACCCCCTTTGCTTCCTGCTCGGCCATCCGCCCCCTTGCCTTTTTTGCCTTATTCGCCACCGGTGGATGATCCCCTGCTCGGCATAGCCGAAGAGACCGTTCCCGGCGCCCGCCCCTTCACGACCCGACCAAAAAAACGCGAAAGTTCCTGGTTAAAATTCCTGGGGCAGTTTCTTCAATTCCGCCACGGTAAAGACCGGCCCATCCAGACAAACGTACTTGGGGCCGATGTTGCAACGGCCACAAATGCCGACGCCGCATTGCATCTTCAACTCCAGGGTGGTTACGACGCGATCGTCGGGAAAACCCAACTTGGCCAAGGCCGCCAGCACGAACTTGATCATGACCGGCGGGCCGCAGGTGACGGCCACCGCGTTTTCCGAGGACGGGGCCAAACTTTCGAGGAAGGCGGGCACGAAGCCCACGGAACCCCGCCAGGCATCGTCCCCCCGGTCCACGGTCACGTGAACCGAGGTGTCCTGGGCCGCCGGCCACCGCTCGAAGATGTCGGTCTTGAAACAAAGGTCCGCGGGTGACCGGGCGCCGTACACGATGTCCACCCGCCCGTAGTCGTCCCGGTGGTCCAGGCAGTAGCCGACCAGCGAGCGCAAAGGGGCCAGACCGATCCCGCCGCCCACGAACAGGATGTTTTTCCCCGCCAGGAGGTCCAGGGGAAAGTGGTTGCCGTAGGGACCGCGCACGCCGATGCGGGCACCCTCCCGCAGGTCGTGCAGGGCGCCGGTCACCCGGCCCGCGTTCTTGACGGAAAACTGCAGGAATTCCGGGCGGGTCGGCGACGAGGTGATGGAGATCATGGATTCCCCCACTCCCAGCACCGACAGCATGGCGCACTGTCCCGGCAGGAACCAGAAGGTGGCGCGGCCGTCCAGGGTGACGTGGAAACTGCGCACGTCCGCCGCTTCGGTTTCCGGATACACCGCACGCACCGTGGCCAGGAGGGGAATCAGGGGATTGTTCAGCGCCGCCTCAGACAAGGGCCTTCACCCCCTTCAGGTCGCGGACAACCTGGGGGATGTGCAACCCGACCGGGCACATGGTCACGCAACGCCCGCACCCGACGCACAGGTACTCGCCCCAACGCCGCACGAAGTGGTTGAGCTTGTGCATGAAGCGTTGCCGCACCCGGGCCGACTTGGCCGCGCGCGGGTTATGCCCACCGGCCATGCGCGTGAAGTCCGGGAACATGCAGGAATCCCAGCAGCGCACCCGTTCTCCGCCCTCCCCCCGGTTTTCATCGGTCATTTGAAAACAGTGACAGGTGGGACAGGTGAAGGTGCAGATGCCGCAGGATAGGCAGCGCGCAGCCATTTCCTCCCACAGGGGATGCTCGAACATCCCGTCCAGCGACTCGGCGATACCGTCCAGCGAAAGGACGCTTCCCAAGGCGGTCTCCTTGCCGCAGAAATGGGCGGCCACGGCCTCCGCCTCGCCGGGCGATACCGCCTCCCCGGTGAACGGTTGCAGCAGCCGTTCACCGGCATCCGTCAGAGCACTGGCCAAATAATGGCCGTCCCGCGGGTAAAGCATCACATCTG
>JAJZBP010000155.1 GCA_021798855.1 Bacillota bacterium | reverse complement strand
CGCAGGAGGTGGACTTCACCGCCCTGACCGGGGGCGGACTCTTCGGCATCTTCGGGCCGACGGGCAGCGGGAAGTCCACCATCCTGGACGCCATGCTCCTGGCCCTTTACGGCAAAGTGTACCGGGCGGCGTCGGACCACAACCGGGGCATTCTCAACCAATACGAAAAAAAGCTGCGGGTCGCCCTGACCTTCGAGAGCGGGGCGTCCCGCTTCCGGGTGGAGCGGGTCTACAACGAGGACAAAAAGCGCGAGTTCGGCGTCCGGGCCGGTGTCTGCCGCCTGGTGGAACAAACGGCGGGCCTGGAGCGCGTCGTTGAGGACCAGACCCGCCGCCTGGATGCCCGAGTCCAGGAGATCGTCGGCCTGGACTACGAGGATTTCACCCGGGCGGTGGTCTTGCCCCAGGGCCAGTTCGCCGAATTCCTGCTCCTGGAGAACGCCTCCCGCCGGGACATGCTGGAGCGCATCTTCGCCCTTGGCGACTACGGCAGGCGCCTGAACAAAGTGGTCGCCGGCCACCGGGAGCGGGCGGACCGGCAACTGGCCGCGGTCAGGCTGTCCCTGGCCGGCCTGGGGGACGCTTCCCCCGCCGCGCTGGCCACCGCCGAAGAGTCTTTCCGCCAGGCCGAGGCCGCCCGTTGCCTGACGCAAACCGGCAAAGAGGATTCGGAAAAGGAACTGGCCGAAAAAACCGCCGTTTGGGAGGCGCAAGAGGGACTGCGCTCCACGCTCGACGCGGCCAGAGTCCTGGAGGCCCGCCGGGAGGAGAGCCTTGAGGTTGAGCGCCGCTTGGGTCGCGGCGGACGGGCGGAGGGTCTGCGCTCAACTCTCGAAGCGGCCACCGCGGGCGAGTTGGCCCTGCAGGCCTCCCAGGCCGGCTGCCTGGCGGCGGAAGCGGCTGCCGGTCAGGCCAAGCTCGCTTTGGAGCGGGCGCAAACGGTTCATGAGGTCGCCTGGCGGCGGAAGGAGACCGAGGAGCCGGACCTCTTGCGCCGGGAAGAGCAACTCAAACAGGCTAGCGATCTGGAAGGGCAGGTAGCCACCGCCGGAAAAGAGCGCGCAGCGCTGTCAAACCATCTGGAAAGCCTGGCAAAGACGCGGGCGGACCTGGAGGAGCGGTTGCGGCAACAGGAGGCCGAAGGGGCGGCGGACGAGGGGGCGTTGGCCGGGGCCAGGGAGCGGTTGGCCGGGGCGCGGGTGGCGGCGGAGGAACGGGAGCGGGTCATCCGGGCGGCGGCGGCCTGGGAGAGCTTGCGGGAAGCGCGGGGGGCGCGGGACGGGGCCGGGGAAGCGGCGGCGGCCAAAAAAGCGGCCCTCGGGGAGGCCGAAGGGGCTTGGCGGGGGGCGGCCCAAGCCTTGCGGGAAGCGGGGGAGGCCGCGCGGTCCGCCGGGGCGGAGTTGGAGCAATGGGGCCTGGCGCGGCCCGGAGCGGAGGACGAGGAGGCGACCAGGGGGCGGGAATTGGAGCGCCTCCGGGGCGAGGTCCGCGAGTTGGAACGGGTGGCGGGCGAAATTGGGGCGGCGGGGGTCGAGGTCGGGGCGCGGGAAACGGCCTTGCAGGGGGCGGCGGAAGGGGAGAATGCGGCCCGGCGGCTTTGGGAGGAAGCCAAAGGGGGCTTGGCGGCACGGAAAGAGGCGGTGGCCGGAGCCGAGGAGGAGCAGCGCCACCTCAAGACACAGCACTTGGCCGTTTCCCTGGCGGCGGACCTGGCCGAGGGCCAACCCTGCCCGGTTTGCGGCGCCACTTGGCACCCGCAACCGGCCGCCGGGGACGGAGGAACGGAAGGAGTTTTGGCCGCCGCCGGGGAGCGGGTGGCGGCGGCCAGGAAGGAATTGGACGCGGCGATGGAGGTCGAGGCCGCGGCGAACGCCGCTTTGAGCGCCCGGCAGGGAGAATTGGAGGCGGCGCGGGCATCCCTGGAGGCGGCCCGCCGCGAACTGGGGCGCCGGCGGGAGGGCGAGGAGAGGTTGCGGGCCGGCTGGCCTCAAGTACGGCGAGGACTCACCCTGGAGGAGCTTGGCACTCGGCTGGCCGGAATGGAAGGGGAATTGGAGTCCTTCCGGGCGGCCTGGCGGGATTGGAATGAGGGACTTGGGGCGCGCCAGGAAGCGGCCAGGGAAGCCGAGAAAAGGGTACAGGAAGGGGCCTTGGCCGAAGGCCGGGCCAAGGCGGCACAGGATGCGGCGCAGGGGGCGTTGACCGAGGCGCAGGAGGCGGTCCGGAAGGCGGAGGAAGCGGTTACGGGTAAGCGCGGCGCTTGGGACGCGGGGCGCGGCGAACTGGATGAGGTGAGCTTGCCGGAGCGCCAGGCGGAGATCGCCGCGCGGGACCAGGCCGCCGAAGCACTGCAGGGCCGGATCGACGCCTTGACGGAGGGAATCGAGCTTCGGCGCCGGGAGATGGCGGCGGAGGCGAAAGACCTGGAGGCGTCCCGGCGGGAATTGGCCGTGTTGGAAGAGCGGCGCAAGGCCCTGGACGCGGCAATCCAGGAAAAGAGCGGGGCGCGCGACCGGCTGACCGGCGGCCGGCCGGTGGCGGAAGCGTCCGCCGAGGTTGGGCTGGCCTTGGCGGAAATCCGGGCGGCCTTCGAGGCGGCCAAGGGGGCTTGGGAAGGGGCCAAGGAAACGAGCGGCGCGGCGGAGCGGGAACTGGCCAACGCCGCCGGCCAGCGGGAGGCGGCTGCGGACGGGTTGACGAAGGCGGCGGGAGTTTTGGCCGCGGGCCTGGTCAAAGCCGGCTTCGGGAACCGCGAGGAAGCCCTGGCCGCGCTCCTGGAGCCGGAGGAGCGGGGAGAGTTGGAGAACCGGTTGGCCGATTTCACGAACGAGCGGACGAGGCTGGCCAACGAGGAGGCCAGGCTGGTGGACCTTTTGGCCGGGCGTTCGGTCGAGGCCGAGGACCTGACGGCGACGCGGGAGCGGACCGCGGCGGCGGTGGCCGAGTACGAAGGAGCGCTGGTGGCCGAGGGCAAAGCCGGGAGCTTCTCGGCGGACCTGCGGCAAAAGGCGGACGAATGGGCCGCCTTGAACGAGCAGCACAGCTCCTTGGATGTTCACCTGGGGCGTTTGACTCAACTGGCTAAGTGGCTGGAGGGGAACGCCCTGGTGGAATTCTTGGCCACCGAGCAACTGGAAGCCCTGGCCGAATCCGCCTCCCAGCGGCTGAACCGCCTGACCCACGGACGGTTGGCCCTGGAAGTGGGGGCCAAGGGTGAGTTCCTGATCCGGGACATCCTGACCGGCAAGCTCCGCCCGGTGCGCCAACTGTCGGGAGGGGAGACCTTCTTGGTGTCCCTGGCCCTGAGCATCGCCCTGTCCACCCAGATCCAACTGCGCGGGACCAGCCGCCTCCAGTTCTTCTTCCTGGACGAAGGCTTCGGATCCCTGGACCCCGCCACCCTGGACACGGCCATGGACGCCATGAGCCGCCTCCACCTGGAGGACATGACCATCGGCGTGATCAGCCACGTCCCCGAGGTCCGCCACCGCATCCAGCGCCGCCTGATCGTCGACCCGGCGGAAGCCTGGGGGAGAGGAAGCAGGTTGCGGGTGGAGTACGCTTAGGGGGACGGGAAGGTGGGAGTTTCCTGTCTTCCCGAAACGTCGGCCACGGTTTACCTTAGCTGACCAGATTCTCATCGTCCGCTTTACAGACTCTGAAGTGTTCTGGAGGCCACTTGGGGAGGTATAGGGGTACAGGGAAGTCCTTGACCCAGACGAGATATTTTTTTACAATAAGAATCCCGGCGGAAGGAATTTCGAAATTTCAGGCGAAGTACGCTGAACATTCAGTTTTCACTTGCCGTTTTTGGAGGATGACTTCTATACCGGAGTACGCTGGACATATAGTGGAATATACCGGTTATCACGGTTGTGCTGGCGATTCAGCGGACGTAATTCAGGCCGAGGGATTTAAGAAGTCAGTCGGACGCGAACAGATGTTTGGGGACGGGGTGTATTTCTTTGAGGAAATTCATGTTGCCAGATGGTGGGCAGTAGAGCATAGGAAACACCAACGTCCGGCAATAATAAAGGCGACTGTTAGGGTTGATTCTGGTGCAGTTTTCGAAACCTTCTTGCAAGAAAACATCGTTTTGATTCTGGAAGTAGCGGATGGGATACGGCGCAAAGCATTTGAAGGCAAAGTTGGGCCTAAAGATACGAGGTATCTTTTTGCGGATGCAATAAACTGGATTTGCAGCAACGAAGGTTACACTCTGGTTCGTGGTTACCGTCAATTTCAGATGATCGCCAGTGATGGCAATAAAACAGTTTGCCAGTTGGCGGTACGAGAAGAAAAGTTCATAAGCATCACGGAACGATGTGATGTTGCATGAGAAGGGAAATGACAACATGAGTTTGCTTGAAAAATATAGAGAGTATTTCAAAAATGTCAGTGTGGACGATTTCATTAAGGACGCTGAAAAGAATGGGATCAGCTTGGTCAACGTTGAGGATAGCCCAGGCTGGATTGATCATGCGACTCCAATGTATGGTCATTTTATGCCAATCAATATCACCGACGACGCCTCGCGGTGGCACTCTCTACAAAATTACACAATTACAACTAATGCTGCAACCGGCTATTTTGGCGTACCTGACGTTGTTATTTTCTATGCCAACAATAATAGCCGGGAAGCTGCATAAATGGAAGCACAACAGCACCTAGCAAAATTACAGTTTAATGGTTTTGTCATTAGACGCCTTGATTTCCGTTTGTCAAATGAAGCGCCTAATTTACCTATCAATTTAGATTTTAAGCTACAAAGCAAGATATCACGCAATGATAAGAGTGTTCAGACCACTTTGCGTTGTGATGTTTTTAAAGATAAAGGGAAAAAGTACCCATTTAGTTTGGTGGTTGAGCTTGTTGGTGTTTTTACCTTACTCGACGATTATTCTGAGGACAAACGAATAAAATTGCGTGACCTGATATACAAAAACACGGTTGCTATTTTATTCCCATATTTAAGGGCTGCCATAACTTCAATAACATCTACTTGCAATATCTCTCCTATGGTATTACCAACTATTAATATAGTCGAATATCTTGATGGTATTAAAAATCACAGCGATTAGGTAAGTATTCGGTTAACCCGTCAGGAAAACTATTCTTGTTTCAGCCAAAGCACGGTGCCAATTCTGGTCGAATGTTTAAGTATTGGACGCCTAAAGGTTTAT
>JAJZBP010000154.1 GCA_021798855.1 Bacillota bacterium | reverse complement strand
AGAGCAGCAAATTGGCTTTTTGCAGCGCCACCGTGACCATGACCAGTTTACCCTTGGGTGTCTTCCCCCCCTCCACCTTGACCAGCGAATTCAAATTCAGCGCCGGTCCGGGCAGCAACAAAAAGAAGTTGGTCGGCACAAACCACAACAACAACAACAGCCCCAGGATCACCGCTCCTGCCACCAAAAGCAGGTTCCGCCCACGCCTCAAACCTGACACCTCGCGCGATCACTCCTTTGCCCAAGAGTATATCCCCTGGCCACGACCCCGCGCAACCCCACACCCGCCCGCTCCTCGTTTCGCCTCAGAGAAACGCCAGCAGTCGCGGCACCAGCCCCCCCAGAAAAAACGCCGCAACCAGCGTAAAAATCCAAATCCCGAATCCAACCATCTTCCCTCGTTCCTTCAGCACCACCAGCAGCGCCGGCAAACACGGGACGAACAGGGTGATGGTGAAAGCCGCGGTCAGAGTTTGAGCTGGCGTCAGCGCCAGTTGGTACAGACCAGCGGCTCCAAAATCCCTTCGTAGCATACCCAGCAAAAAGGCTTTGGAAGCCGCCGCAGGCAGCTCCAACCACCCAACCGTCAGCGGCCTCAGCAGATTTTCCAACCAGGTCAACATTCTCCCCTGCTCCAGCATGGTCATGACGACTCCCCCGTAAAAAAAGTAGGGAAAAGCCTCCCGCCCGAAATTCACCGTCCGGTAGACGGTCTTGCGCAGGATATTGGCCGGGTCGGGCAGGCGCAGCGGCGGCAGGGCGATGGCCAAACCCTCGGCCTTTCCCAGCACCCGTCCGCCCAAGCACCCGGCCACGCCAAAAACCAATGCCAGCAACAGGAAGTAAAAAGCCAGGTAACCGGCGCCCAGCGGAGCCAGCAACCCCAGGATCACCGCCATCTGGGCCGAACAGGGGACGGCCAGGGCCAGCAGAAAGGTGACCATGATCCTTTCCCGCGGGCTGTCCAGGGTCCTGGCGCCGACCGACGCCGCCGTCCCACAGCCCAGGCCCAGAATGAGGGGAATCACCGCCTTGCCGTTCAGCCCAAACCGTCCCAGGGTCCGGTCAAGGAGCACCACCAAACGCGGCAGATAGCCGGTGTCCTCCAAAAGGCCAATCCAAAAATAAAAAGACGCCACCAGAGGAAGCAAAATAATCAGGAGGTAGGCCACGGTCACCGACAACACGCCGTTGGATCCGGCCAACAGGCCATAAAGGAAACTTCCCGGCGGCAAAACCGTTCCGGCCAGTTCCTGCAACAGCGGCGTGTAAAACTCCCCCAGCAAAACCCTTTCCGCGTAGTCGAGGACGATCCGGGCCATCAGCACACCCAGGAAAAAATAGGTTGCGGCCAAAAGCAGCAAAAGAACCAGCAGGCCGGGCAAGGGACGCAGAAGCCACAGGCCGCCCGAAGATCTCCTCCCCCTGTTCCCGATGACCATGGTCGCCAACTCGTCGGCCCGCCGCCGGAAATAATCCTGGCAGACGGCGCGCCTCTCCTCGCCCCGTCCTCCCTCCAGGATCGGCAGGACGTCACCGCCAAAATCGGGCAAGCCCCCACCCCCCGGGACGGCCCGCGGCAATTCCTCCACCAATTTGCGCAACCCGATGTTGCGCACCGCCACCGTTCCCACCACCGGCACGCCCAGGGCTCCCCGCAGCACAGCCAAATCCGGCCTGATCCCCCGCCCGCGGGCCTCGTCCAACTGGTTGACCACCAACAGCATGGGCAAACCCATCGCCCAGATTTGCAAAGCCAGGTAAAGGTCCCGCTCCAAAGTCAAAGCGCCCACGACGACGACGGCCACGCCGGCGCCGGCCAGCATCCTCTTGGTGACCTGTTCCTCCTCGCTCCCGCCTTCCAAGCCGTAGATGCCCGGGGTATCCACCAACCTTCCCCCGACCCATGGGGCGGCGACCAGTTCAACCGTCGTTCCCGGGTAATTCGATACCTGCGCGTATCGCCCCGTCAGCCGTTGAAAAAGCAGGGATTTCCCCACGTTCGGCGGACCCACCAGCAGGGCGGTTCCCTCCATGGTCAGATCGGCTCAACCCGCTGAACCGTTATCCTTCGGCAAATTTCCCGGCCCAAGGCCATCTCCAAAAAGCCCTTGCGTAACACAACCGGGCCCGCCGGCACCTTTTCCAAGCACAACACCTTGCTGCCTTCCGCCAAGCCCAGCCTGATAATCCGGTCCCTGACCGCCGCCCCCATGATGGCGTTGATGACCACTTCCCAGCCGGGACGCACCTGATCCAGGGTCAACTTCATCCCTCCCCCTTTATAGCATGGGAGCCGCCTCCGGCGGCGGGCGCATGTACGGAACCGAAACTCACCCTATTTTAAGCGGGAGGGAGATAAAAAAGACCCCGGCCAATCAGGGCTTTTGCAAGGCTTCCACCAGTCGCTCCAAGTCTGCTTCGTTGTTCCAATAACCTGCGGCCACCCGCACGCACGCCGGGCGGTTGATGGAGCGCACCAGCACCCTGCGCCTGCTCAGGGCGGCCACCACGTCCTCGGGCGACCGGCCCTCCCATTGGAAGGACAAAAGCCCCGCCGCCGGTGAAGGAGTGAGGAGCCTCGCCCCCAGGGCGTTCAACCGCGCCGCCGCCGCTTCCCGCCAACCGGCCACCCGCCCGAAGGCCCATGCCGCGCCCGCCTCCTCCAGGAAGAACTTCAGGGCCGCCGCCAGCCCCTCCAGGGTGGGCAGGTTGAAGGTTCCCCCTTCGTAGCGGCGGGCCCCCGGCTTGAACAAAAAATCACCGTCCTCGGCCATCTCTTGCACCGCGGCGAAACCCGGCAAGGACGGGCGCAGGCTCGGCTGACGCTCCCGGCGGACGTACAGAAGGCCGGTCCCCTCCGGCCCGCAAAGCCACTTCTGCCCCGGAAAGGCGTAGAAGTCGACCCCCAGTTCGGCCACGTCCACCGGGATGGCTCCCACCGACTGGGCACCGTCCGCCAGGGTCAGCCCCCCCAGCCGCCGGACCGCCGCGGCCAGGGCTGCCGCGGGCAGGAGGGCCCCGGTGCGGAAGGAGACGTGGGAAAAACCCAGCAGCTTGGTGCGCGGCGTCCAGGCCCGCTCCACCGCCCCCACCGGATCGGCCAGCAGATCCTCGGTACGGATGAAGTCCACCTCCACCCCCCAGCGCCGGCGCAGGTTGGCCAGGGGCAAGAGTCCGCCGTAGTGCTCCTGGTCGGTGGTCAGGACCCGGTCGCCCCGCTCCCAGTCCAGGCCCAGTACGGTTACGTTCATGCCCTCGGTGGTCTGCCGGGTGAGGGCCATCTCCTCGGGCACCGCCCCCACCAGGCGGGCGGCCAGCGTCCTGACCCGCGCGGCCGTTTCCTCATGCTCCCTGAAAGCCTCCCGGCCGATCCGTCCCCGCCGGACCTGCCGCTGCAAGCTCGCCGCCATCGCCCGGCCGACCGCCAGCGGCAAGGGTCCATAGGTACCGGCGTTCAGGTAGGCGTTGCGCCGGAGGACGGGGAACTGGTCACGGATGCGGGCGGCCTTGTCGTCCGCAAGTTCCGATGGCCCTGAGTGGTTCATTTCGCCCCTCCCGTGCTCTTCCAAGTCTGCAACCTTTGCTTGGCGCCGCCCCAGCCACACTATAGCCGGAATGGTCCCCGGAACCGTCAGGCGGCCTTCGCCGAGCCAGCCTTCCGCAGGCTCCGACCTCCCCTTTGCGTCGATTATAGTCTTCCTGCCTTCCCTTTTCCACCGGCACGAAAGGCGGCCAAGCTTGCCGGCAGCCGAATTGTGTTCTCCGCTCCGCAAGGCTGAACGTTCGTTGAAACCGTGCCGAAAAAATTAGGTACCGTAAAATAATGATTCAACACAAAACGAGAAAATCATTTGTCAAAATATGTTAACCAATAACTTTTTTGAGATTTCCTAACTTGCCGCTTCTTTAAGGCCCATGCTGGACCATTGACTCCCACTAGATACCAATTTGCTTAATGACGAAAAGTTTAAGGCCGTGATTTAGAAAGGAGTTGACTTTTAAATGTCGAAATCCGTCTGATCAGAGAACTGCACCGGACGTTCGTCGTGCAGACCCAGCGGCCCGTCGTTGGAGGTGACACCCTTAGACTTCCCTTCCCAGCCGGACCATGGGTTCGGACACCCTCGGCGCAGACGGCGCCTTTGGTTTCGGTGCGCCGTTGTCGTCCTGACGGCGTTGGTCGCCGGCGGCGGGTTGTGGCTGACGCTGCGGTCCCAGATCCTTGACCAGGTGGCCGCCGACGTCCTGGGCAAAGCGCTGGGGATCTTGTTGCAGCAGCCAAACCGTCCATCCCTCGCTGCCCTCCGCCCGCAGGATCCGGTAACCATGCTGATCATGGGCACCGAGCAATCGCCGCAATTCGGTGGCCAGCAAACCGACTTGATGATGGTCTGGTCCTTGGACCCAACGACCCGCAGGATGACGATCGTTTCCGTACCGCGCGACCTCTGGGTAAACATTCCCGGGTACGGCCATCAGCGGATCGACTCCGCCTACGAGTTCGGGGGGTACAAGACGGCGGAGCTGACCGTCGAAAAGTACATCGGCGTACCCGTCGAGTATTACGCCGTGGTGGACTACGCGGGGTTCGTCAAACTGGTGAACGACGTCGGCGGTATCGACGTCCGCGTGCCGTACAACATCAACGACTCCTGCTACCCCAACTTGCGGGAGAACCACTGCACCGTGTTCCGGCTTTCCAAGGGCGAGCACCACTTAAACGGCGCGCAGGCGCTTGAGTTCGCGCGCGAGCGCCACAGCTTGCCCCTGGCGGACTTAAGCCGCGAGGCCGACCAGCAACTCGTCCTCTTCGCGCTGAAGGACGCGCTGCTCAAGCCCGGCAGCCTGTTGCATTTGCCGCGCATCATGGCCGACATGGAGAAGTCGGTGACGACCAACCTGCCATACGGCGATCTGCCGAGGCTGATGGCGGACGCGTTGCGCCGGCCCAAATCATCGGTCACCCACATAGTTCTCCAATACGCCAACGGCGCCGTGAGCAACTTCATCACCGCCGGCGGAGCCTACGTGCTGCTGCCCCACGAGGCCGCCATCCACAGGCTGGTTGCCTCGGCCTTCGCACCGGTGCTGGCCCATGTCCGCAAAGCCACCATCCAGGTGGAGGGTGCGGTGCCGGCGCAGGTGCCTTCGGCCGCCTACTTCAGCCGGGTCCTGGACAGAATTGGGGCCCGCACGCT
>JAJZBP010000153.1 GCA_021798855.1 Bacillota bacterium | reverse complement strand
CTACGAAGCGGGGCGGTAATTGCGATAGGAGGAGCAGAAAAATGCTTAACAGCGTCAACTTGACAGGGTTTCAATCCCCTACGAAGCGGGGCGGTAATTGCGATGATTGCCGCCCTGCGCTCCGAGGCGAGGCAGGCGATCCTTCCGTTTCAATCCCCTACGAAGCGGGGCGGTAATTGCGATGTAGGTGACACCTACGAGGAAGTATTGCGGGATGTATTGTGTTTCAATCCCCTACGAAGCGGGGCGGTAATTGCGATAAATGGCAGGACTGAGAAGCCACGCGGAGGTCGCCAAATGTTTCAATCCCCTACGAAGCGGGGCGGTAATTGCGATGGAGTCGATCTCCGCGGAGCTTGCCTGATCAAAGCGGAGATGGTTTCAATCCCCTACGAAGCGGGGCGGTAATTGCGATATTTGCGCAGCCGGGACAAATCGTTGGTATCGCCTCTGGTGTTTCAATCCCCTACGAAGCGGGGCGGTAATTGCGATGCGGCTGATGAGATCCGTATTGCAGTCGCCAATAACCAAAAAGTGTTTCAATCCCCTACGAAGCGGGGCGGTAATTGCGATCATGGGGTCCGTAGGCATCCGTGCCTGCGGCTCTGTGATCGGGTTTCAATCCCCTACGAAGCGGGGCGGTAATTGCGATGCTATGCGGCTGGTGAATTTGACACCCCATGAGATCATCATGTTTCAATCCCCTACGAAGCGGGGCGGTAATTGCGATTCGGTTGCCGTATCGTCCATTTGCGCAGCCGGGACAAATCGTGTTTCAATCCCCTACGAAGCGGGGCGGTAATTGCGATGCTGCCGCCAATTGGTGGGAGCAAGCCGAAGAGGCGTTGGGGTTTCAATCCCCTACGAAGCGGGGCGGTAATTGCGATTTTAAAACGGAGAAGCGTCGTGGCTTATAAATACTTTCAGTTTCAATCCCCTACGAAGCGGGGCGGTAATTGCGATTTGGAACCTATTCAATGCGCTTCGTGTGTCGTTCATGCCGTTTCAATCCCCTACGAAGCGGGGCGGTAATTGCGATGCTGCCACCACGGAACCCAAGCGGGGCAAGGGCTGCCGAAGCGGTTTGCGAAGATCGGGCGTCAGCCACCCCAATATGCGCATTAAGGCCTGATTGCGTCCGTATTCACGAACTACAAAAACGCCTTGCTTTCTGGCGTTTTCTCCCCCATTCTCGCCCACGCTTCATTTGCGCAGGTCGGGGCCTTTTTTCACCAACCTGTTGACCTTCGCTAAGTTGTCAATGAACGACTTTTAATCAGATCAGTTCTACCCCGGCAGCAAAATTCCTGCCGCGAAAATAGAAATTCTTAGTCTGCCACTCCCTCGCGGTCCATTCCCGTCCTAAACGACGATCACCGGAGGGACTTCCTCCGGTCCGAGGTCACTCCCCTTCCCCTCCGCCTCAATCCGCTTGGCGCAGGAAGCGCAAAGGCGGTAATAACGGACACTGTCTTGGTCGGTGAGCGCCTCATGCAGACGACGGCGCAGTTCCCGGCAGTGTTTCTCGTTGACCAAACACTCAAAAACGCTCCATTGCACCCGCGTTCCATAATCGGCCAAGATCCGGCTGGCCTTCCGGCGGCGGCCGTCGTCGGCAATGTCGTAGCATACGGTCAGCAGAAATTCACCTGACGGCATACGGGCGGTACTCCTCCCCTTCCAGCAGGGCGGCGCGAAGTTCCTCCGCCTGGCGCCGCAGGGCATTGCGCCAGCGATCGCCGCCGCCGCGCATCCGTTCTTCGTATTGACGAAAGAACAAACGGAAAGCATCGGGAGTGAGCCGGCAACCGCGGCCTTCCGTCGTCGTGAAATCATCCGGCCCAACCATGTCCTTGTTCAGAAGTTCTCCCACGAAGGTATCCACCAGAGGCGCCCGGAACTCCTCCACCAAATCCAAGGCCAAGGACAGCCGCCCGTACCGGATGCCGTGCAGATAGCCAACGTGGGGATCGAAGGCCAGCCCTTCCAGCAGACTGCCCAACTCGGCGCTCAAAAGGGAGTACCCCAGACTCAAAAGCGCGTTGACCGGATCGGGGGGAGGCCGCCTTTCTCTCCCGCTGAAACCGAGTCCTTCCGGCATGGCCCTTCGCAGGGCCTGGAAATAGATGCGGCTGGCCATCCCCTCCACACCCCGCAGCCGGTCGAGATCCGCCGCGCCGACCACTTGGTCCAGGCTCCCGCCCAGGCTCTCCACCTGCTCGGTGAAGTCCAAGCCTCGGCTTCGCTGGTAACGTTGGATGATTGTTCGGAGGTTGCGCACCTTCCCGGCCACGAAACTCCGGGCCAAGGCCAGTCGCCGGACCGGGTCGCGCCAGGCGTCGAACTGGGCCAGGCGCAGGATGACGTTGCGGGCCTTGGGCGACGTGAGCGTGCCGCGCAGCCGCCCGCTCAGGGAGAAAAAGCCCACCTCGGTCCCGTTCTCCAAAAGAAGGGCCAAGGTTTGAGTGGTGGCCTGCACGTTGCCGAAAAGAAGGACCCGCTCCAGGGAGAAAGCCGTCCGCTCCTCCAAAACCGTCCCCCCCTTGGCCACCAGGAGGCGCTGGGAAACCCGCCGCAGCACGGCTCCCTGCTCCGCCACGTAGAGGACCGCCAAGGCTTCGACCTCCCTTCGATGCCTGGACTCCTAAACCTTCAGGTACCAAACACCGTCTTCGCCGCGGACGAGGCTCCCTTGGTCCAAATCGATCCGGTCCAGGCCGGCTTGGCGCAAAAGGCCGTCCAGGGTGTTCCGGTAGGTGTCCAGGCTGTTTTGGGTTCCCCACAGGTTGCGCCGCAGTTCGGTCATCTTGCCCAAAATACCGTTGGCCTTCTCCCGCAACTGGCGAAGCTCCGCCGGCTCCATCAAACTACCCGGCGGAACCGGCGTTGCGGCCAGGTCCGCCCGTGTCGCCGCCGTCTGAACCGCCCACGCCGTCCCATCCACGACCATTGCTTTTGCCGCTCCCTTCGCTTCCGCCGCCGCTTTGTTCGCCATAGGCACCGTTTCCGCCGCCCGACCGTCCAGCCCGCCACCGGTCACCCCGATTTCCCCGGCGTCCGCCACCGTGACCGCGGCCTTCTTCTTCCGCTCGGCGGACAGCGCCAGGAGCACCGGCGAAGGATAGCCTCCCCTGGGTACGGGCAGGCGGCAGTCGCAGCCCAGGTTGGCCGACAGTTCGGCGAACTGTTCGCGCAGCCGCGGGCAGGAGGTCGGGCTTTCCGGCAGCCGGTCCAAATACCTTTGAGTGATCCGGTAGTCGTAGTTCAGGCAGCAGGACATCACCCGGTGGACGAAGGCCAGGCCTCCCTCTCCCAGATGGCCCAGGGTGTTGGCCAAGGCCAGCCGCTCGTAGTGGTTGAGGTAGCCGGCGGCGGCGGCCTTGCCCACCAGGTGGGACAGGAGCCGGCAACGCCGCACGACCCTGGCCACCTCGGGCGCGGCCGCCTCGGTGAATTCCTCCGGGGCCGCGCAGGCGGCGAGCCGGCGCGCCGACGCCGGACCTCCCGGCGCCCCTTCGCTCTCCAAGGCCAGCAGCCTCTCCAACGCCTTGGGGTCCACCCACCTGGCCGCCCAAAGGGCCTCCTCCTGCTCGGCCAACGGCTCCCAGTTTTCCCCCAGAAAAAGGCCGCGCCTACCCGTCAGGCCATGCACCCCCAACGGAAGCTTGAGCACGCTGCCCTCGCTCCCCTCCTTGCGCCGGTCCTCCTTGGGGAAAATCTCCCGCTCCAGACCCTCCGCCACCTGCCCCGCCAGCTTTTCGGCGGCGGCCAAAAAGCGCCGAGCGGTGGCCGCCGGCACGGCCTCCTGAAAGAAAAACCACAGATGACAACCCCGGTGCCCGCTGTCCTCCAGCAGGGCCGGCGCGTCCCACGCCTTCAGGACGCCCAGCAGCCGCTCCGTTTCGGTACGCAGGGCGCGGCGCCAGCGCCGCTGTTCTTCCGGCAGGGCCGCCGCCCGCAACAATTGCTCCTTGCCGATGTCCACGTCAAAAGCCGCCACCCGGACGGTATGGTTCACCCGCAACAGATAAAGGCCCAAAGTCTCCTCGCCGGCCAGGTGGCGGGCCAGGGCCGCCTCGTCCAGAGGCCGGTCCACCTTCAGGTAGCGGCGCTTTCCCCGCTCAATTTCTTCCCGGGCATAGGCCCCCTCCCGCCCGCTGAAGAGTTCCAAAAAGCGATCCCGACCCCGCACGGTGAGGCTGACCTCCGGTTCGGCGTCCCCGCCTTCCGCCGGCCCGTGCGCGGCGAAACGCGCCGCCAGCGCGTAGGCCCCGGCCTCGACCAGGGTTTCCACCAAATCGTTCTTGCGGTTATCGTCCAAGAGGAGGGGGGCAATCCCTTCGGCCACCGGCGCGGGAACCCGCAGGATGCGGGCCAGTTCCTCCCGCCCCTCGCCCGTCAACCGTTCCAAGTGGGCCAAAAGATGCAGGCTCCCCTCCACGTCCCCGACCGACAGGCGGAATTTGGCCAGGAGCTTGTCCACCTCCGCCCCCTGGAACGGCAACTCCTGAACGGTCGCCAGGATTTCCTCGGCCAGTTCCCCCCGACCCCCACGTTGCAACGCCTCAACCAAAACGGCCGCCGCCAAGCGGCTTCCCGCCCGCACGCCGACCGGCGGACCGAAGTAGGCCGCCCATCCCTCCACGGACTGCCGGGCGGCCGCCACCTCCACCGTTCCGGCGGACGGGCAACCGGCGGCGTCCCAATTTTTCAGGCGTTCCTCCAAGGTGGCGCAGGCCCGCCGCTCCGGTCCGCGTCCCTCCGGGCGTAGGTTGAAGCCGAGGAAGGAAAAGCCGTCGGCGGCGGCGACCACCCGCGTCTTTTCCGGCTTCAGTTCCAAACGAAGTCCCTGTAAGATGGAAGCAATCCGCGTCAGGTGGTCCCGCGCCTCCGCTTCCTCGCGGGCCAGGACGAGGAGGTCGTCGGCGTAACGGACGAAAGGTTGCCCGGCAAACGCCGCGTCCAGCGGCTCCAAATAAATGTTGGACAAAAGGGGGGAAAGGCTGCCGCCCTCGGACGCGCCGAGGCCATGGTCCTCCAGTTCCATGCCGTCCAGCACCTTTGCCCGCAGGAAGCGCGCGATCAGCTCCAGCATTTCCGCGTCGGCCAGTCGCCGCCTCAGTGCGGCCAGGAGGAGATCGTGGTCAAGGCTGGGAAAGAAGGCAGCGATGTCCGTTTCGGCCACCCAGGAGAAGCCCTCGCGCAGGTGTTTCTCCA
>JAJZBP010000001.1:19307-27299 GCA_021798855.1 Bacillota bacterium | reverse complement strand
CGGGGGCGTGGGGGAATGCGGCTTCGCGACAGAGGACTAGACGGAGGGGATCGGGGGGGCGACGCCGCCGGGGAACGGGCAGAACCGAGGGCCAAAACAAGAGTCCGGCGACCACGGTGGGCAGGATTCCCAGCCAACCGCGTGGAAAAAAGAGGGGAAGCAACAGGAATCCCACCGCCGAGAGGAACAAAAGCGGTGGGCGCGCTCGGGTGGCCACGACCACCCAGATGGCCAAAATGGCCCCCAGGAAGACGGCCGCCGGTCCCGGCGGGGGCGCGTCCCCGGCCAGGGCGGCCACGTACCAAAGGGCCGCCGCCAAGAGGCCGCAAACCGCCATTATAAGCAGGATCGGGCGCACCGGTTCGCCACCTCCGCTTCGCTGCCCACGCTGCGCCGGGCGCCGCAAGTTGGCGCCGCAGGTTCACGGCATAGGCGCTAAGGGGTGGATTCGCGGTGGCGGTGGCAAACCCTGCCTGGAGAGGGGATCGGCTTTTGTTCGGATGAACCGTCACCCCCGAAGCTTGCGTTGATTCCCACCTTCCCGCTCCGGCAAGGGACGCCGAGGAACGGCGGCGTTGTGGGACCGGCCGCCTGCGGACACGTTTCCCGCAACACGAACACGGACGCCAGGGAAACCGGGAAGTCCGATCTTTGCCCGGCAACGGCCCGCCCAAATGGCACCGCGGTGGGGTAAGGCCGTTCCCCCCACGGAACGTCCCACGCCGTCGGTCATGAAGACACCGGTTTCCCGGCGCTTCCCCCCATCCCGGCCAATATTTTTTCAAAACGGCTTCCATAAACCAGGTAATTAGGTGCCATCAAGGGAACACGACCGGCGAGGAGGCAGCCACTTGAGTAAACAGGTCATCCGTTTGACGGATTGCGGGCAGGTCACCATCCCAAAATCCATTCGTCAGGCTTTGCGCATTTCCCCGGAAACACCGCTTTGTTTTCGCCAGGTGGATTCGTGCATCGTCATTGAACCCGTGCGGGTGGCAAACGCCGCGGCGTCGCCCGACGATTTGCCGCAGGCCGTCGCCGACCGAAAGGTCAAGCCCGAGGGCTTCAGCGCCGATTTGGAGCGTAGCGGCTGCAAACCGGTCACCGGAACCGGATTTTAACCATTGCGCGAAAAGTTTAGGCCCGGCTCAACGAGTTGAAGCACCCTGCCCCGTCCCTGCCCTGCCTCTGCCCGTCCCTGCCCTGCCTCTGCCCGTCCCCGTCCCTGCCTCTGCCCGTCCCTGCCCCTGCCCGTCCCTGCCCCTGCCCGTCCCCGCTCCCGCCCCTGCCCGTCCCCGCTCCCGCCCCTGCCCGTCCCCGCTCCCGCCCCAAAAAGAAGGTTCCCGGCCGCTACGCGCCGGGAACCTCACCATGGCCCTACACCACCTGACATCGGCAGTCGCCGGGTTCACTGAACAAACCTCTTACGGCTTAATTGGGCAGTTGATCGTGGGCAGCGCCTCCAAGCCCCGCAGGAATTCCAGGTAGCGGCACGCCTCCAGTTCTTCCTGCCACTTGACCACCTGCTTGTGGCCATAACTGCGCAGGTAGGGCAGCCACAGGTTGTCTTCCAACACCCTCCAGTTCTTTCTCCCCAGCCGTTCGCGCAGGGCCAGCAAAATTCCCTCCCGGCGCCGGCGCAACGGCAGCAGCATGGCGCCGAGCGCCCCCAGGAGGGCGGCGCGGGTGCTCGGTTCCCGCCAAAAGGGACGCCACAGGTCGCGGGCCGCGAGAGTCACCCCGCCGACCAGGAGTTTGAAGAACTGCCAGTTGGAGTAGAACTTCTTCATCGCCCGGTAGGCCTCGATCTGCAATTGGTAGGGGGAAATGTTGGGAACCCGCACCATGGCGTGGTGCCCGTCGTAGAGACTCCAATCGTCGTGCAGGATCCTGCCCTCGGCTTTCACCCGCTCGTAAAGGGGCGTGCCCGGCAGCGGTTGCAGCAGCATGAACTGGACCGTGTCGATTTGGTTGTCCAAGGCAAAGTTGGCCGTCTCCCGGACGGTTTGCACCGTGTCCTGGTCAGCCCCCAGCACGAACATTCCGTGGACCTTGATCCCGTAGCGGTGAAAGGCCCGGATGCTGGCCTCGATGTCCGCCACGTCCTGCTCCTTGTGGTAGGCTTTGAGGGTCTCCGGGTTCACCGACTCAAACCCCACGTAGGCCATGGCGCAACCCGTGTCCCGCATCAGGCCGAGGAGTTCCTCGTCCAATTCCTTGGTCTTGCGGTTGCGAAAGACCGTCTCCGCCCGCATCTGGGCCGACCAACTGAAGCGCAACCCCCGCGCCTGAATGCGGCGCAGCAAATCCATCGCCCTTTTCTTGTCGGTGATGAAGTTGTCGTCACAGAAGAAGACGAACTTGGGCTGGGTCGTCTCCAGTTCCTCGATGACCCGGTCCACCGCCTTCGACTTGACCTTCCGCCCGAACATTTGGATCACCGAGCAGAAGTCGCAGGAGTAAGGACAGCCCCACTGGGTCATGACCGAACGGACGGGCATCTTGTCCCCCCCGGCGACCAGCCCGAAATCGGGGATGGGCAACTCCCCAAACTCTTCCGACCCACACGGCGGACGCGCCGGGTTGTGGATCATCCGGTCGCCCTCCCGGTAGGACAGTCCCAAGATGCCGTCCAGGGCCGGCTCCCCACCCTCCAGGTGGGCCACCAACTCCTGCATCGTCCGGTGCCCCTCGCCCCTGGCCACGTAGGGGACGTACTCCAGCGCCTCATCGGGCAGGAAAGTGACGTGCGAGCCGCCCATGATCACCGGGATCCCCGCCTCCGCCAACCGTTTGGCCATGCGGTAGCCCCGCGGCGCCGTCGAAGTCGTGGTGGAAATCCCGACCAGATCGCTCCCCAAGAGGTCGTCCCAATCCACGGGCGCCAGAATCTCGCAGTATGTCCGCACGTCATGGCCCGCGTCCCGCAGGATGGTGCCGATGATCGGCAACCCGAGCCGCGGCATTTTCACCAGGTCGTAGACGTTGACGCCCGACGGTTTGGGTTCGATGAGCCTGATTTTCAAAATTTGCTTCCTCCCCAACGCATAACTTTTCCGCTCTTCATCCATATTATAACCCGAGGACGGTTGCCGTAAATCCACCCCTTTTGAACGACTGTGGGCTGGTTTCGGGGCATCAACCCCACGGCCGACCGTCCTCTTTTTTTGTTTTGGTTGACTGTTAAAAACAACCTCGTTCTTTATTATTCGCCACCCGCCTGCTTAATCCTCCGCCGCCGGGAAAAAGATCTTCGGCCACCCACGTTCAGCCGGCCCCCACCTCCGCCAGCAACCCGTAATCCTCCGGGTGCCGGTCGGCGAACAGGTCCGTTCCCGGCACCAGTTCCTTGTCTCGGGCGGCCCAGCGGTCCAGCCTCCCCAAGGCCGCCGCCACCTCCTCCGGACGTGCCAGCCCCAGGACGCCTCCCCCGGCGGCCACCACCGCCGCGCCCTCCGGCGCACGGGCGGCCAGGAGCAGGTTGACCCGGTTCTCGTCGGCCCTGGCCCGGGCGAAGGCCAGGGCCGGCAGGCCGACACCCGCGGGAATGGAGCCGGCGGCCCAGCAGAGGGTCTCCGCGCCGTGCAGGGCCAGGATCCTCGCCACCTCCGGCACCAGGCCCTCCGGCCCCAGCATGATCCCCAGCCGCCCCCAGGGTGTCTCCACCGGCTCCAAGCGGTTGCCGGGCCGGAAGCGGCTTCCCGGCGGCAGGTGGGTGGCCCGCTTTTTTCCCAGGATGCGCCCCCCCTCCAGGACATAGCCGGTATGGTGCAGGACACCGTTACCGCTCCCTTCCTCCAGGAGCGGCACCACCAAAGTCCACGGCGCCTTGCGCGTCGCCTCCAACAGGGCCGGCAGGTTGCGGTCCGCCGCGTAGAGCCCGAATAGATCCGGCTCCTTCGGCACGGGCGGGAAGAGGAGCAGGCGCGTTTGGGCGGCCGCCAAGCCCGGAGCCAAGTCCGCCAAGGTCTGCGCCGGGGCGGTCGCCCGCGGCAGGCAAAGAGCCGCCGCCAGGCAGGCACGGGGCACCGGCGGGGCGAAGGCGGGAGCAAGCCGCCGGCACAGGTCCCCATATAGTTCCGGGCGACGGGACACGGGAAAGGGGAGTTTGCCGGCGGTGAGGTCCACCTCCACCGCCAGCGTTTGCGCGGCGTCCGTAACCGCTCCGGCCGGCCGCGTGCCGTCGGGGGCGAAGACGGCGCTCCCCCCGGCGTAGCGGATGAAGCCTCCCTCGTGGCCCACCTTGCCGGCCAGCGCCAGGTGCAGGCCGTTCTCCGCCGCCCGCACCGGCAGCAGGTAATCGAGTTGGGAGTTGGAAAAGTCCTTCCCCACCGCCACCAGGCCCGCCGGGTCCAGGATCAGGGCCGCTCCCCGCAGGGCCAGGAGGCGGGCGCCCTCCGGATAGCGGGCATCGGCGCAGATCAGCATCCCCGTTTTCCCCCAGGGCAGGTCCCAAGCGGCGAAGGACCGCCCGCGGACGAACCAGCGGGAATCGAAATGCCAGAGGAAGACCTTGTCGTGGCGCCCCGCCGGCGACCCATCGGGCGCGACCAGAACCGCGGAGTTGGTGCCCCGCTCCCGGTCGGCCAGGCCGGCGCAGATGCCCATCCCCCACCGGCGGGCGCGCTCTCCCAGCAGTTCGACCAGCCGCGCAAAAGACACAAGGTCTCCCCGCTCGCGCCAGTTGCGCCCGAGCAGGTAGGCGGGATAGGTGGCCTCGGGCAGGATGGCCAGTTGCGCCCCCCCTGCCCCCGCCGCGTCGATGGCCGCCAGGGCCGCCTCCAGGTTGGCGGCCGCGCCTTCCACCCCGGCGGTGCCCAGTTGCAGGAGGGCCAGTTTCATGGCTGTTCTGTTGGCGTTGGGGCCACGTAATTCTTTAATACAATAACGTTGAACTGTTCGGACCCAAGCCGCAGTAATTTAACATCGTTGGTTATAAAATGAGTTGCCCTTTCGCTGATCCCTGTTGCGGCGATCAACGCATCCGGGGTCCGCAGTCCAAAATTCGCTCTTAGTTTGGCTCCAAGCCTGGCGATACCATAAGAGGTACTACGGATTAAGCAGTTGGGTAAGGTCTGCAAAAAAATCTCCGCGTTTTCCAGCAATTTTGATTCCAACCCCTTGGGGCCAAAAAATTTAGTGAGCAATTCCGTAATGCTGACTGTACTTATGACCGCGCCCATATTCCCCTCGGCAATACTTGCAACAAGGGCCGTGGTCAACGGCACCCAGGGTTCAATGCCTTCCAGGTGATAGATTGAAACCGCCGAATCCAAGCAGACTCTACTCCCCGATGGTATGTCTTTGGCGAAGGCGGATAGGTTCACTCCCAAGAATTCCGCTCCCTCTCCAGATAGGCGTCAACCGCTTCTTGCGTCCCTCCCCAAGCCCCTTTGAGCATACCGCAGGTTTGGCGGGCATACTCGTCGGGAGACAGAAGAACCACCTCTTTCCCCCGCAAAAGCACCACCAGCTTTCCCCCAGGCTGAACCCCTATTTCCTCCCTGATTTCTTGGGGAACGACTATCTGTCCCTTGGCGCTCAGTTTTACCGTCTTGGCAATGGCCATGCTTTATCCCCCATTTGTATTGTATCAAAAGGTAAAACCCAAAACCGGCATTCAACAAACTCGGTGGCTTGGCACGCCCAGCGAACTTATTCCCCATTTTCCCAACTATTTTTTATTTCAGCCCCATCTTCAGCAGCCGGGCGATGTTCCCCCCGAAGATCAGGGCCAGTTCCTCCTCCTTTAGCCCCAAGCTCCGGCAGACCCGGACCTGCTCGTCCAGGTAGGCGCGGGCGAAACCGCGGGGGAACCAACTGGAATCGGTCCCGAAGATGATCCGCTCCGGCCCCACCGTTTCGTAAGCCTTGCGAAAAAGGGACTCCAGGTCCAGGGGATAGGGCATCCAACGCATCCACTGGTTGGAGCCGGAGGTGTCCACGTGCACGTTGGGACAACTCCAGGCGAGGAAGAGCAACTCTTGCCAGTAACCGGCCCCAAAGTGAGGGACGATGATCGGAATCTCGGGATAGGCACGGGCCATTTCGTGGATGGAGAGCGGGTCCATTCTGGGGGCGGCGGCCAGCCCGCCGACCCCCCCCAACAACCCGAAATGCACCAGGAGGGGAAGGCGCCGTTCGGCCAAGTAGTCCCAGACCGGACGCAGGCTTTCGTCCTCGAAGGGCAGGGGGAAGCGGGGAGCGATGACTTTCACGCCGCCGAGACCGTCCTCCTCGACGGCCCGCCGCAGTTCGGCGAGGCTCTCGGGGGTGGCGAGACTTTGGAAGGCGTAGCCCGAGAAGACCGCCGGGTGGGCTCGCACCAGGCTCCCCAGGTGGGCGTTGCTCAGGCCGGTGACGAAGACCACCCGCGCCAGGCCGTGCCGCTCGACTTCCAAAAGCCACCGCCGCTCGGCCTCCGCCGGCTCGGGCGCCGGCTCGGGGTCGGGAAAGCCCCAGGCCGCGCGCATCCGCCGCTCGGCCTCCCGGCGGTAACGGACCACCTCCGGCTTGAGGCCGGGGAATTTCCAGTTCACCGGGAAGTGGACGTGGGAGTCCACCACGGGAAAACCGAGCGCGAGCGGACCGCGCGGGCCCGGATGGCCCGCCTCGTCCGGCCGAATCGGCGCCTGGGCCGCTTTCCGTTGCATGAACACACCTCCCACCAAGGTTCGCCGCTAAACGGCAAAGACGAATTCGATCTCCACCGGAGCGTTCAGGGGCAACTCGGCCACTCCAACGGCGCTGCGGACCCCTCGTCCGTCGTCGCCCAAGGCCGCCTGGAGAAACTCCGAAGCCCCGTTTAGAACCTCCGGTTGGCTGCTGAAGCCGAGGGCGCTTTGCACGTAACCGGTGATTTTGACGACCCGCTTGATCCGGTCCAGGTCACCCAGGACGTCTTTGGCCAAGGCCAGCGCGTTAACGGCGCAGGCCCGGGCCGCGGACTTGGCGTCCTCGACGCCCACCTCCGCCCCGACCTTTCCCCGCCAGGCCAATTCCCCTTCCACCAACGGCAACTGTCCCGAGGTGTAGAGGTATCCGTCCCAAACCAGGGCCGGCAGGTAAGCTCCGAGGCTCCCCCCCGGCTCCGGCAGGCTCACTCCCAGTTTGTGCAGCCGTTCTTCAATCCGCAAAGCCGCTTCATCCTCCTCCGTAAACATTTTTCCTCCGCCGTTCCCATATAATACCTGCGACCCGGTGAAGCAGGCCGCCGTCTTCAGGTTGCCAGAATCCTTTCTAATACTGTATACTATTATAGCACGGGAGGCGCCGCGAGCGGTGAACCGGGCGTCAAAGGGTTCGGCGACGGTCCTCGGCGCCGCGAGCGGTGCCTGCGCCACGCCCCAGGCGACGGGCGCATGTACGCTTGAGATCTGGTGAAAAGCTCTTCGTGAACCGTTTTTAGCGGGGAAACCACCCACCACCCGATATTTAAGCGCCCCCGCTCTTTTGGCTCAGCGGAAGGAAGAGGTGTCATGCCTCGCAGCGATATTCTCATCCTGGTGAGCGGCAAGGGAGAAATTCCCCGTCGGATGGCGCATTCCCTGCGCGCCGTCTTGGCGGGCTGCAATCCCTACCTGCACATTGGCCTTTTGTCCTCTCCCCCTTCGCCTCCGACCCGCCGGTTCTCTTTCCTTTCGGTCGAAAACATCGAACGACTTTTCTCGCGCCACAGCGCTTTTTGTTTTTCCCGCCACCTCAACCGCCATTTGCGCGAGGATCGCCCCAAGGCCGTGGTCTGCACCTCACCGGCAACGGCGGCCCTCTTTTCGCGTTACAAGGAAAGGGGCAAGCTGCATACTCCGGCGGCCGCCGTGGTTACCGGAGATCCGGGTCCCTGGTTGCAGGGCGGAATCGACCTCTATCTGGTGGCCGCTGAACCGGTGAGGGATTGGCTGGTGCGGGAGGGGATTCCGGAGGACAAAGTGGCCGTGACCGGCTTGCCGATTCATCCCCGTTTCGCCCTCACCCACCTGCCGTCGCTTCTGC
>JAJZBP010000001.1:0-19297 GCA_021798855.1 Bacillota bacterium | reverse complement strand
ACAATCTGTTGGACGACATCCCCGTGGTGCTGGTGGCCGGCGAACTGATCAAGGATAAAAGCGCCGTTTCCGCCTTGGCCCGTTTCTCCCCCGGCATTCAGATCCTGATCTATCCGGGCACCACCGGCGCCCGCATCCCGCGGTTCTTCAAAGGTTTGAGTCGGAACTCCCTCAACCAGTTCCAAACCTTCGCCGGCGGTGAGCTTTTCGAGGAACTGCTGGACGCCTCCTGGGTCATGCTCACCTCCCCCGACGATCTCACCGCCGCCGAGGCCATCGCCAAGAACGTCCCCCTCATCATCTACCACCCCCGGCCCCAGGACGTCTTCCCCCACCACTTGGAGGAAAGCGGCCTGGCCCTGACCGCCGCCACCCCGGGCGAATTGACCGGAAAACTGCGCAGCATCGTGAAGAACAAGGGCGAGCGGGAACGCCTGCGCCGGACCGAGCGCCGCCATGCCCAGAACGTCAACCGCCCCGAAATCACAGGCGTCCTGCTTTCTTTGCTGGAACCGCCTCCTTTGCCTCTCAGTTCCCCCCAACAGCCCGGAAGCCCGCGTCGGCGATAAGACCCGTGGCACCAACTGTTTGTCCGTTATCTTGTTGGGGGGCCTTGACTCCTCCCTCGTCCCAATTAAGGGGGCACAGGGCGGGGGGAATTGTCTCTTGTACCGTCGTCCCCTCCCGCGGCGGGAGGGCGGTGCTATCAGGGCCAGTTCCTCTCGCCCCTGCCCCCATCCCCACGGGACGAGGGAGGGGAAAGGTAATTTGTTGGGGGGCCTGCGGCCCGTTTTGGGACCAAGCCATAAACCTTTAGGCGTCCAATACTTAAACATTCGACCAGAATTGGCACCGTGCTTTGGCTGCAACAAGAATAGTTTTCCTGACGGGTTAACCGAATACTTACCCGCGCTCATTGTACCCCGGTTTGAGAAGCCTCTCCCACAACCTAAGGAGCGGGCCTGCCCTCGGGCAGGCCCGCTCCTTTTCCCACTCGCTTCTTATCCCAATCCCTGCCGCTTCTCCAACTCCTCCTCCACCGCATCCTCCTCCACCGGTTGGAACCGCCCTTGGAGTTTCTTCATCACGTCGGGCAGAGTGGTGTATTCCATTTCGTCCAAATGGAGGCGGTGCGGTTCGAAGGGGCCCAGGCGGCGCAGGTAGTCGGCCAGCTCAATCGCCTGCCGCCGCGCTCCGTCGAAAGCCACGTCGGCGAAGAAGTCCCGCGGCCCGATCAACCTGCCGTTGGCCAGTTGGAAACCCAAGGCCACCACGCGCGGCGGACCGTCGAAGCGGCTGGGGGTGGCGTCCCCCTGCGCCACGGGCATCAGGGGCCCGCTGTGGGAACCCCGCATCCAGCCGGACACCAGGTGGGGCATGGCGAAGGGTTCCAGAGCCTCACCCACCGCCGGGAAACCGCTCTGGCAACGAACGATCATCACGGGGTCGTCCTTGCCGACGTAGCGGCCGGCCATGAAGTTCAGCTTCTGGGTGCTGGAGGCGGCCGCTATGTCGTTCAGCTCCTTGGAGTAAACGGACTTGATGCAGAAACGTCCCGGAGCGCCGATGAAGATCAAAAGATCGTACAGTTCTTCGGGGCAGGAAAAAGTCACCCGGCGGTGGTGGATCAGGTCGTGGACCTCGAAGTTGAAGCCGGCGTGCATTTTGGGGTCGATCACCAGACCGGCGGTGTTGAAGGGGTCGGCAAACATCCGGTAGAGGGGGTAGTTCCAGGCACCCGGTTCCGTCTTGTCGGCCATGTAGACGATGACCGGCTCGCTGGTCCGCTCGACGACCTCCATCTCGGCCACCCCCGGTCCCATCCCCTTCACGTTCCCCGAGAAGGAATCGGCCAGAAGATCCTGCCCGGCCCCGTAGAGCTTCAACTCCCTGGCCACCTCGGTGCAGGCTTCGAAGGTTCGCCAACTGAGTTGGTGCACATCCTTGTCGTCCACACCCCGCCGGTGGGTCATGATCAGGTCGACGTCGTCTCCCACGTAACCCACGTGGTAATCCACCAGGATTCCGTCCGCCTTGGCCTTCGCCAGTTCTTCCCCGGCCTTTTCCAGCAGGCGCGGGTGCACGGCCGAATGGCCAACGTAGCCGCCGACATCCGCCTTGATCACCGATATGGTAATTTTCTCCGCCAACAAAGAGCCCCCCTGTTAAATATTTCCCCGCGTAAAAAGTGCGCTTGATCCGTGAACGTTCGGGATGAACGCCCCCCCGTTTCGCCAAAGAACGGCCTGCCGTTGGGCCGTGTTCCGGCATGACGGCACACTCTTGGGCACAGGCCAACAAACCGTCGGCGCCCAAGATGCGCCCCGTCGCACGCCTTTTTCGAAAGGTCACCGGTTAAGTTGATCGCCCGTCCATTATGTCGATTCGCGATCCACCGGAGCTTTTCCTGCCAACAAAAGCATTCTTTCCCTTTAATTCAAGCCCGCCCGCCGCCGGACCAACCCGGCCGACCGCCGAACCTCCCTGGCCAAAACCGTTTCGTCCACGGTGACCAGACGCCCTTCCTCCAACACCACCCTCCCGTCCACGACGGTGAAACGCACGTCGGCGGCGCGCGCCGCATAGGCCAACGTCGTCACCGGTTCCCCGGCCGGCAGGCAATGGGGACCGCTCAGGTCCACCAGGATCAGGTCGGCCCGCTTCCCCGGCTCCAGGCTGCCGATTTCCTCCTCCAGCCCCAGGCACCCGGCTCCCTCGATGGTGGCCAGCCGCAGGGCTTCCCCGGCCGGAATGCTGGCCGGTCCCTCCCTCTCCTTTTGCAGTAGACTGGCCAAGCGCATTTCGGCCAGGGCATCCAGGTTGTTGTTGCAGGGGGCGCCGTCGGCGCCGATCCCGGCACGCACCCCCAGCCGCCGCAACCTGGCGAGGGCGGCCACCCCCGAACCCAGCTTCAGGTTCGCCGATGGACAATGGGCGACGCCCGTTCCCGTCCGGGCCAGGATCTCCTCCTCGGCCGGGGACAGGTGGACGCAATGGGCAAGAAGCGTCCGCCGGCCCAGCAAACCGATGGAATCCAGGTACTCCACGTTGCCACACCCATGCTCCCGGCGGACCAGAGCAACCTCATCCCGGTTCTCGGCGGCATGGGTGTGCAGGAGGTAATCCCGGCTTCGGGCCAGGTCCGCCGCCCCCCGCAGGAGGCTTTCCGAACAGGAAAGGGCAAATCGGGGACATACGGCGTAGTGAATCCTCCCTTCCGCCGCTCCGTGCCACTTTTCCCCCAAAGCGGCCGTTTCCTCCAAAGCCCGGCTTGCCGGTTGGACCAAGGTGTCCGCCGCCGATCCGGTCGCCGGCCAACCCGGCGGCACCCGGTCCAGCATGACCTTGCCGCTCACGGCCCGGATGCCGGCCTCCCCCATGGCCGTCAGGGCCGCCTCCGTGTGGTGGACCGTCTCCATGTCCCCTATGCAGGTGGTTCCACCGCGGAAAAGCTCGGCGATCCCCAAAAGGGCCGACCAGTACAAGGTGTCCTCGTCGTGGGCCGCTTCCAGGGGCCAGATCCTTTCCGCCAACCAGGGAAGCAGTTCCAGGTCGTCGGCCATTCCCCTGAACAGGCTTTGGCAGAGGTGAACATGGACCTGAACCAACCCCGGCATGGCCACCAAACCATCCGCCTGGATGGTTCGCGTCGCCGTTTGGTCCGGCCCCGACCCCGGCGGTGCCGTTCCCCCGACCTGAACCAGCCGGTTGCCCTCGATCAGGATGTCCCCTTCCAACGTACCGTGGGAACTCATGGTCAGGATGGTGGCTCCGCGGATCAGGAGGCGGTTTTCCATTGTATGGGGATGTTTTCCTTTCCATGCCGGAGTTCCGCCGGCGCCGGATCGCAAGCCTCGGCCCGGTCTTTAAGACAACTCGGTTTCCTTCAGCAGTTCGCCACTCAGTTCCGGCACGGGGAAATAATTCCCCGCCGGAGACGCCATCTCCTCCGCCAGCACTCCCGGGCTGTCCCCGTCGATGAAGATTCGGTGCCACAATTCCAAAATCAACAGGGTGTAAATTTTACGACCGTGGACCGAGCTTCCTCCCGGCGTCTCACCGATCAAGTCCCGCACCGCCGCCGGAGTGAAGTAACCTCGTTCCCGGGCTCTCTTCCCCAGGATGATCCGCTCGGCCGTCTCACCCAGGGTCCCGCGCAACCAGAAGCGCAAAGGGACCGGAAAGCCTATTTTACGCCTGGAGAGGGTACGGGGGGAAAGGAGTCCATCCAAGGCCACCCGCAGAATATACTTTACCGTATTCTCCCTCAGTTTGAAATGATGAGGAATCGCCGCAGCGAATTCCACCAAGTGGTGATCCAGCCAGGGCACCCGCAGTTCCAGGGAATGGGCCATGGTCATTTTGTCCGCCTTCAGCAGGGTGTCCTCCGGCAACCAAACCTTGGTGTCGAAGTAGAGCATCTTATCCAGCGGGTCCAGACCGTTCACCCGCTCGAAATAGGCCCGGGTCACCTCCCGCGGATCCATCTTATGGCTCCCGGCGTAATCGTCGCTGTAAAGCCGGTGTTTTTCGGCTTCGGAAAAAGTTTTTCCCACCCCGAAGTAACGCAGGGAGATATCCGTATTGGCCCGACGCGCCAAGTCTTTGCCCGGCGTGCCTTCCGGGAAGGACATGAGCAGGGGGTGAAGAATCCGCTGCCGGAGGAAAGACGGCAGGGCTTGAAATCTGGCCACCGCCCGCGGCTCATGGTAGATGTCGTAGCCGGCAAAAACTTCGTCGGCACCCTCGCCGGAAAGAACCACCTTCACCTGACTGCCAACCGCACGGGCTAAAAGATAAAGTGGAATGGCCGTGGGATCACCCAGGGGTTCGTCCAAATGCCAAACCAATTCCGGCAGGATCTCCGGCACCGCGGACGGATCCACCAGCAATTCCTGGTGGGTGGCCCCGAAGTCGGCGGCCACTCTGGCCGCGTCGGCAAATTCGTCATACTCGGGATTTCCCGCAGCTTCCCCGGCGAATCCCAGGGAAAAGGTGCGAGCCCCTTTCCCCAGGGAGGCCACGGCTCCCAGGATGGCGCTTGAGTCCAAACCACCGCTGAGGAAAAGCCCCAGGGGCACGTCGCTCATCAGGTGGGAAGAGACCGCCTCTCGAAAAAGCCGCCAAACTCCCGCGGCGTAATCCTCTTCGCTCAAAGGGTTTTGGTCCCGGGCCGGGAAAGAGAGGTCCCAATAGGGTGAAATATCCAATCGCCCTTCCCGAAAACGCAAGCTGTGCCCGGGGGGTAACTTTTTGATCCCCCGGAAAAGAGTGTGGGGAGCCGGCACGTAGCGGAAGGTCAGGTATTGGTCGATGGCCGCCGGGTCGGGGCGGGCCGTCAGGCCGGGCATGGCCAGGATGGCCTTGACTTCGGAGGCAAAGACAAGGTTTGGGCCGTTTTGCCAATAATAAAAGGGTTTAATCCCCAGACGATCCCGAACCACCAGCAGTTCCCGCTTTCCCTCGTCCCAAAGGGCCAGAGCGTACATCCCCTCAAGCCGCGCGACAAAAGCCGCCCCTTCCTCCTCGTAGAGGTGGGGGATGACCTCCCCGTCGCTGCCGGAGCGAACGCGGTGCCCCCTGCCCTCCAGACCCGCCCTCAAGCCGCGGTGGTTGTAAATCTCTCCGTTATGCACACACCATACCGTCCGGTCCTCATTGGCCAAGGGCTGATTGCCCCCCGTGGGATCGATGATCGCAAGACGCTTGATCCCCAAAGCCACTCCCCGCCCCCGGTAGATGCCCCGGTCATCCGGCCCGCGGTGGGCCATCCGCTCCAGCATCATCTCCAGGAAACCGGTCTGCTCGCCAACTATGCCGGCTATCCCACACAAAAGAGCTTCCTCCTAACTGACCACCAGGGACGGCTTCGCTTTTATTCCGAAGATTTCCTCCACGGTTTCCCGGTCGGAAAAGGGAATCGTCCGTTCACCAAACCATTGGTGCCCTTCGTGTCCACGCCCGGTGATCACCACCGCATCGCCGGGGCGCGCCAAGTCGAGGGCCGCGGCGATGGCCTGACCCCGGTCCAGGATGACGGTATAACCTCCCAGACGGTGACCCGGCCTCACCCCGGCCGCGATCTCCCCGGCGATCCTCTCCGGATCTTCCCGGTAGGGTGAATCGGTCGTCAAAACCAGGTAATCGGCAAAACGGCTGGCCACCGCGCCCATCAAAGGACGTTTGCCCCGGTCCCGCTCCCCGCGTCCGCCGAAAACGGAAATCACCTTGCCCTTCACCTCGCCCCCGACGGCTCGCAGGATGCTACGCAGGCCGTCGGGGTTATGGGCGTAGTCGATTACCGCCGTCACGCCCTCCGCCGTCAGCAGACGCTCATAGCGGCCGGGAATCACCGGTCGCTCCTCCAGGGCGGCGACGATGGCCGGCAGATCCACTCCCTGGGTCAGAGCCACCGCCGCCGCCGCCAAGGCGTTGTAAACATTGAAAAGGCCGGGAAGGGGCAGGTTCACTCGACATTCCCCCTCCGGCGTCACCATCCGGAAACCGGTTCCCCAGGACAATTCCCGCAAGTCGCGGGCCGTCACCCCGGCCGGGTTGCCGATGCCGTAAGTAACCACCCTGCCCGCCGTCCGGTTGACGAAATATTCCGCGCTGTGATCATCGGCGTTGATCACGGCATGGCGGGACGGCTTGTCGCCTTCGCGCAAACCCTCGGAAAAAAGACGTCCCTTGGCTTCCCGGTAGGCCAGAAAGGTGGGGTGAAAATCCAGATGGTCCCGGTGCAGGTTGGTGAACACGGCCACATCAAAGGCGCAGCCCTTCACCCTCCCCATCTCCAGCGCGTGGGAGGAAACCTCCATGGCCGCCACCCGAACACCGGCGTCGACCATTCGCCGCAACATTCCCTGGAGTTCCACCGGCTCCGGGGTGGTGAGCACGGCCGGCATCCTCTCTTGGGCGATCCGGTTTTCCACCGTGCCGATCATGCCGGTCACCCACCTGTGTTGCCGAAAGATGGCCTCCGTCAGATAAGCCACGGTGGTTTTGCCGTTGGTTCCGGTGATCCCAACCAGGCAAAGCTTCCGGGAAGGATTGCCGTAAAAAGCCCCTGCGAGTTCCGCCAAGGCCTCTCGCCCGTTGTCCACCTGGAAAAGGGGCACCCCCGAAGGCAGGGGAAGAGGCCTTTCCGCCACCACCGCCACCGCCCCACGGGCCACCGCTTCATTCGCGTAAGCGTGGCCGTCGTAGCGCAGTCCCCGGATGGCCACAAAAATGTAACCCGGCCGGACCGCCCCCGAGCTTTGCGTGACTCCCCTGATTCCCGGATCGAGGATCCAGGCTCCGTCCGGTCCCCGCTGCAGCATGGCCCGTCCTCCCCAAATCGGTTTATCGGCCCTTATCATTCCCTAAATTAATTTAAAAGAATGACAAAGACATTACATTTTAGTCCAGGTTTAAACTGCCAGGCGCAAACCAACGGTAAAAACGGCTCCTCCTTCGACCCGGTTGGACGCGGTGATGGTCCCGCCCATTTTGGTGACGTAAAGACGCGCAATGGACAGCCCAAGCCCGAATCCTTCGGCCCCCTTGCTCCGAAAGCCACCACCCCCGCGGTAAAACCGCTCAAAAATATATGGCAGATCTGCGGGCGGAATCCCGGATCCGGTGTCGGATACGGCCAGTTCCACACTTTCCCGCCCGCGCTCGGTCATGACCAAAACCTCGCCGCCGGGCGGGGTGTGGGAAAAAGCGTTGTCCAATAGAATAACCAAAACTTGACGCAACTTTTCGGCGTCGGCCAAAACTGTCAACTCCCCCATTTCCAAGCGCACCCGGATCTCGGGATGAAGCAGGCGCATATCCGCCGTCGCCTCCTCGACTTCCCCCCGGAGGGAAACGGGAGCCAGGGGAGACACGGTTTTTTCTTCCTCCCTGGCCAAAATCAACATTTGACGCAACAGTCTTTCCATTTTTCCGAGACTGGCCCTGATCCCCGTCAAGGCCTCCCTGGCCAGGTCCGGTTCCTCCTCCCAGCGGGTCAGGACATCGGCATAACCCCGCAATACCGCCAGGGGGGTGCGCAACTGATGGGATGCCGTGGCCACAAAAGCCCGTTGAGCGGCGGCGCCGGCGGCCAGCCGATCCAGCATTTTGTTGAAAGCCCGGCCCAAACGTCCGAATTCGTCCCGGCGGGAAGCGCCACCAAGCCGCCTCTCCAAATCGACGGGGCCGATCCCGTCCAATTCCCGGACCATTTGTCTCACCGGACGAAAGGCCAGAGTGGCCAACACCCATCCGAGAAAGGCTGAAACCCCCACCCCCACCACGAAACTCAGGATCAGAGCGCGTTTGACCACCGATAGAAGAGACAAAGTCGGCTGCAAGGGAGCGGCCGCCTGCACCGATCCCAGCAAGCGCCCACCGCGGATCAAAGGCAGGCTGACCCAAGCCCAACTCTTTCCGCCGCTTTGCCGCACCCCCCGTTGAGCCAGCGCCGGCGCGGTCGGCACGGGAAGCCCCTTCCCGGCGGGAAGATCGGTGGAACGGTTGACCATGCGCCCGCTACGGTCGAGCACCTGGATGGTCAGCCCGTTGCCCGGAGCCACCACCAAGGCAGAACTGGTCAAACCCAGGGCCTCGTTTTCCCCCGGATGGGAGGGTGGGGAAACCCCGGCCACCAGTTGCTGGATTTCCACAGCTCGTGCGGACGGCAGTTCGAAGGCCAGGTTGAAGAACAGCCCTTTCAAGTGGAAATAGAGAATGGCGCCACCGGCCAGAAGACAAAAGGACAGGATCAGGGTGTAGGCCAAGGTGAGGCGGGGAACAACACTATTCAACGGATCCACCTTCCCTGAGGCAATAGCCGATACCCCGCACCGTATGGACGATGGGAAACCCACCGTCGGCCTCCAGCTTCCTGCGTAACTGGTAGATGCAAACCTCCAGGATGTTCTCGTCACCGAAGAAATCCATACCCCAGACCCGTTCGATCAGCGTTTCCCGAGAAACCACCCAGGGGTATTGCAGCAACAGAAGTTCCAACAGGTCGAACTCTTTGCGGCGCAAAGTGACCGTTTGCCCTCCGCGGTAAACCTGTCTGGTCTTACGGTGCAAAACGACGTCGCCGGCCCTTAGAACTTCCCCGTTCTCCAGACCCCCGGCGCGGCGCAGAGCCGCTCGAACCCTCGCCAGGAGTTCCTCCATGACGAATGGCTTGGTAACGTAATCGTCCGCCCCCAGATCGAGTCCTTCCACCCGGTCCTGCCAAGCCCCTCTCGCGGTCACCAGGAGGATGGGAGTGGAGAAACCCTCCGCCCGAACGATCCGGCAAAAACTGAATCCGTCCCCGTCCGGCAGCATGACGTCCAAGAGCACCGCCCGCCAGTCGCCGCAACGGAACAATTGAAGGGCTTTCTCCACCGTATCGGCCCGCACCACCCGGTATCCCTCCCGGTGCAAGGCCAATTCCATCACCCGAGCCAGATCCGGCTCATCTTCAACCAAAAGGATATCCCCTGTCGCCTCACTCATGGTCCCTCTCCCTCTCGGGCGGTATTGCCCCGGCGGCAATCGTCCAGGTGGCCGGCGGATCCGCCGGCCACCTGGACTTCCGCCTTCGAATCGCCGGATCAGTTTCCCGTTTCCGTCGCGCTCCTGCTCGGGTGAGTTTCCCCGTCAGGCAGACCGGACGCATCCTGGCGCCCACCACGCACATTGAGACCGCTTTGCAGGTTTGCTCCCTGCTGCAAGTTCGCTCCGCCGGGGGCATCAACTCCGCCCGTCTTGCCCCCTCTTTCCTCCATCCCTCGGCTTACCGCCACCGGAGCCTTGGAACCGTAAGTCACCGGAGTCGCGGCGGCAGCCAGACCGGCGGCAGCCATGGCCCCTCCCAAGGCCAGAACCGTGGTTGCCGCACCCGCCAACATCCATAGTTTTCTCTTCTCGCCCATGCGCACACCTCCTTCCCCAAGGTATTGGAATTAACAATAACCCCTCAGGCTGAAAAACAGTTGACGCCAAGCTGAAAAAAAGCTGAAACTTTTTCTGCCAAAATCATCCTCTCGGAATTTTAAGACGAATTTAATCCCGCTTGCCCTCTTTGCAATTTTTTCCCTTAAAATTAACCCGTAAATTGCCGCGGAGGCGTTGAACACACCGGAAACCTCAGGGCTAGTTTATAGCATGGGAGCCGAACCCTTCCCTCGGGATTTTCTCCAGCAAGAAGCCGCCGGCAACAACCCCTTCACCCTCAAAACCTAAGGTTTGGCCGAGCGAACCTCCCTGCAAAAAAGCGAAGTCCACCTGGCCATCCAGACCCCGCGCAAACACTGGCTGATTGCCGTGCGCGCACGCGCCGGTGCCTCCCCGCTAGCGGTTTCGGGTCAGGTTCAATTGCACCGTGAAAATAGAACCCCCATTCACCTGACTGGCCACCGTAATCTCGCCGCCGTGGGCTTGGACGATCCAGCGGGCGATGGCCAACCCAAGACCCGTTCCCCCCTGGTCGCGGGAACGGGCCTTGTCGATCCGGTAAAACCGGTCGAATATCCGGCCCAGTTGGTCCGCGGGGATGCCGATCCCGGTGTCGGTCACGGACAGTTCCGCCTTTTTCCCCCGACGACGCACCTGCAGAACCACCTTTCCTCCCGGCGGTGTGTATTTGATGGCGTTGTCGAGGAGGATAAGCAACATTTGCCTCAAACGCCCCTCGTCTCCGATTACCTGCAGGGATTTTTCCAGGTTGCTCTCCAACCCGACGCCCTTGGCCTGAGCCAGGGCGGTCATTTCCTGGAGCGACCCTCCGGCCAAAACGGGCAACTCCACCTCCTCCAGTTCCAGGGTGATCTGCCCCGAATCGGTGCGAGCAAGGGTGGAAAGCTCCTCCACCAGGCGGGTCATGTGCTGAGTCTGCCCGATGGTTGTTTCCAAGGCGTCCCGCCATTCGTCGGGAGCCGAGGCCCGCAGGGCCAGTTCGGCGTTCGTCCGCAGGATGGTCAGGGGAGTGCGCAATTCATGGGAGGCGTCGGCCACAAAATCCCGCTGGCGGCCCAGCGCTTGGCGGACAGGAAACATGGCTCGCCCGGCCAAAAAATACCCAACCCCAACGGCCAGGATGACGGCCGCCAAGGCCGCGCCGGAGAAGGCCTCCAAGAGATCACCCAGGGCGTGCCGGTAACTCAGGGTGGAAGCCGCCACCTGGAGCACCCCCAGCGTTACTCCTCCCCTGACCAACGGATAGCTGTAAACCAAACTGCTCCCGCCGGCCCACTTGGCAAAGATCGGCTGCCGTTCGGCCACCGCCCGATGAAAGGAAGCCCAGTCCGGCAAAACCCCGGTCCACCCGCCGACCTGTTCCTCCACGATTTTTCCGGACGGATCCAGCAGGAGAAAGGGGTAAGTGTGCGCCTTATTCTTTTCCGGCGCTTTTTTCTCACTCTCGGCGAACTCGCGCAGTTCTCGCACGGTGTCCTCGTAGCCCACCTCCTTGCTCGCAAAAAGAACCAGATCGTTTTTCAGTCTTACCTCCTGCAGTTTGGACTGAGAATAATAGACGCTGGCCCCCAGGATCAAAACGGTCAGCAGGGTGAAAGAAACATACCAGACCACCATGGCGCCACGCAGTCGCCACAACAGTTCCCGCTCCCCTTCCGTCCCCCGAGGCGCGCGGGACAAATGGCGATAAAGAAAAACGGCCACAACCGCAAGGCCGATTCCGATGGCCGCCCAGCCGGCGTAGTTGAAAAGTCCCCTTTCCTCCGCCAGCAGGTTCCCCACGGTCATTCCTTGATTTTGTATCCGGTTCCCCGGATGGTGTGGATCAGGGGATGCTCCCGGCCTTCGTCGATTTTCTGCCGCAGTCGCCGGATGGTCACGTCCACCACGTTGGTGTTCACCTCCAGGCTGTATTCCCAGATCCGCTCCAGGATCAGATAGCGGGACAGAACCTGGTTGGGATTGCGCATGAGGTATTCCAGCAGGGCAAACTCCTTGGCCGTCAACTCGATGGGAACGCCGTCGCGATTGACTTCGTGACTCTTGCGGTCCAAAACCAGATCGCCGACCCGCAGCATGTCGGTGTCCCGGTACTCACCCCGCCGCCGCAACAGGGCCTTGACCCTGGCCAACAGCTCTTCCAGGGCAAATGGTTTCGTCAAGTAATCGTCGGCGCCGGCCCCGAATCCCTTGATTTTATCCTCCAGGGCGTCCATGGCCGTAAGCATGAGAACCGGCACCGACAGTTTGCTCCGGCGCAATTCGCGACATATTTCCAGCCCGCTTTTCTTGGGAAGCATCAGATCCAGGATCAGAAGTTCGAATTCCCCCGTCCGGCCCTCTTCCAACCCCTCATCTCCGTCGGCGGCCACCTTGACCGCGTAGCCTTCGGTCTCCAAGCCTCGCTTGAGCAGGCTGCCGATGCGCGGGTCGTCCTCAACCAACAGAATTCGCTCCAGACCGTTACCCCCTTCCCCATTCATCCGCCATCCGCAAATGTCGGCTCAACGGTATCCGGACAAGGTGAGAGAAGATGGAGAGGCCGTCCAGGGATCAATGGACTGGACCGCATGGACCATGGGCGTGGCCAGGACGGAATGATCGTAGGCCCCGGCGATGTCCTGGGAAAAGGGAGAGGGAAGGATCCCTTCCACCTGAGCCAGCAGGAAAAGGACGATTCCGGCCACCAGAAGGTGCCTGCCCCCTCCGAAGACGGCCCCTCCGATCCGGTTTATCCCCGGCCCAAGCCTGATTAAAGGAGCCGCCAGAATCCCTCCCAGGATACCGACCACGGCGCCAACGGCGGCGAAGATCGCCAGGAAAGACAACACCTCGGCCAGGGATGCGGCCAAGCCATGGAGCGCCGTCGTCCCCAAGGGAAGGTAACGGCCCGCATAGGCCGCCAAGTCATCAACCACGTGATACCGTTGCTGGACATACTCCTCCAACGGGCCGGCATACACCGTGGCCCCCAGCCATCCCAAAAGGTAGCCGGCAAGGCCGACCAGCAAAGAAGCCAGCCCGTTTCGCCATCCGCCCAAGATGCCCAAGCCGACGTAACCGAGGATCACCCAGTCCAACCAGTTCATCCGGACTCCCGCCCCCCCGCAACGCCTCGGGCCAGGATGGCCTGCACCTGCGCCGTTTCCACCTGGCGGAAATCGGCGTAAAAGGAACCCACCGCCTCGAACACCGCCGGAATCAGGGGGCAAACAACCAGATCAGCCACCCGGCGCAGCCGCTCGATGGTTTCCGCCGGTCCAACCGGCACGGCCAAGCACACGTTCAGCGCACCCTGCCCGACGATGTCCCTGGCCATGGCCTCGATGGTCAGACCGGTGGCCACGCCGTCGTCCACCAGGACCGTTTCCCGTCCGGCAAGACAAGGTGCCGTGCCATTGCGCAATTCCTGCGCCATCACGGCTATTTTCTCCTTGAGCCGTGCGGTTTCCTCTTCCAGATATCCCCGGCTCACTTTCAACTTTCTCACCAGAGCCTCGTCGTAAAGAACCGTCCCCCCCTCGGCCACCGCACCGATGGCCAATTCAGGGTTGCCGGGAGCCCCCACCTTTCCGGCCACGGCCACTTCCAAAGGCAAACCCAACACCTCTGCCACTGCCGCAGCCACCACCACGCCGCCCCGCGGCACTCCCAAAACGATGGACGGCGCCGATCCGGCCCCGAACCCGAGTTCCCGGAGAATTTCCCCCAGGCGCCGCCCCGCCTCAAGCCGATTGGCGTACCGCAATCAACGCAACCCCAGTTTGGCGTAGCGACGGCGGCGCTCGCCTTGCCGCCACTGGGCCCACCGGCGGTCCAAACTCAACACTTCTCCACTATCGCCGAGCCAAAGGCAGACGAACAAAAGAAGGTAAGAGATTGCCCCCCCCGCCGCATTGGCACCGAGCACATGGGCCAGGCCGAATCTTTCCGCCGTCAACCAAAGACCCAAGGTGAAAAGACAGCCTCCCACAAAGCAAAGTTCCAAGAAAACACCGAAGATCAGTCCGGCGGCGATGGCGATTTCCACGGCGACGACTCCGTAAGCGGACAGGGCCGAACCGGTGCCCGCACCGTGAACGCTCGAATGGGCGTAGGCATTGATGGCCCAGGTTAGGCCGAAGAGGATTCTCACCACGGCCATTCCATACAGGCGCCAACCGGCGCCGGTCCCCCGGCTTTTCACTGTGGTTGTCCCCCTCTCGTCTTACCGATTCTCCGCCGTTATTCCCTGTGCTCGCCAAGCCCACCAGTACACACCGAATCCCTGGTAACCCTTGCGATATAGGGTCGGCTCGATCTGAGTGGTCCGTCCGGAAGCGTTGGTGACCAACCAAGCTCCGGTCAGGTGCCACCCGTCCCCGGTGAACGGTTGCGCGGGATAAGCAACCGCCACCCTCGTAACCGGATTCAAATCGCCTCCCGTGGCGGCGGCCTCCGCCGCATAGCTCGCCGATCCGTCTCCCAGGTCGGCCAGGAGGGGGAAAGCCGTTGATCTTCCGCCGAAGTCCCCCGCGTAAGCGACCAGAACCGAATCCACCATACCGGCTTGCCAGGGTTCCAGGCCGCAATCGGAGATGTAGGCCGCCTCCATGGCGGTGTATTTCCCTTCCGCCAAGGCTATCCAGTTGCCGGTGGCCAGCCAAAGATGAATGTCGCTCCAAGTGGCGTAGGGAGCCGCGGCCAAGCCGGCGGGCGTGACCGGAACGCCGGCGGCTGGCAGATCCAGGTTGTCCGCCTGTAAAAGAGGGTTGGATACCCCCGGCCACGAAAATGCCTGCGTCCCCGTTCCCTGAAGGTAGGCCGTCATCTCCGACCTCTGGTAACCGAGTTGTTTCGCCCCCGGCAACGCCTCAATGAAGCGAACCAAGATGGTCGCCGCCTGGGCGCGCGTCAACAGATCCCCCGGCGCGAAAACACCGCCGCCGTACCCCCGAACGACGCCGCAGGCCACGGCCTGGCGGATGGCGGCATACCCGGGGTAGGTGGCCGGCAGATCGGCAAAAACCGGCCCCCCACCACCACATCCGGCGCCGTAATACTCCAGAGCCAGCCCGGTGACGGTGGCCGCCTGCCCCCGCGTCATGGAGGTGGCAGGAGAAAAGCTGCCGGGGAACTCCCAGGAGGCCAGTATTCCATCGGACGAAAGTGCCTGCAGGGCCGGATAATACCATAGATTCTGGTCCGTCACGTTCAACGGAGCCGAAACCGACTGGGTCGGATCGGGCACGGCGTTACCCGCGGCCCGCGCCAGCATCACCGCAAATTGGGCCTGCGTCACGTCCTCGAAGGGGGCGAAGGCCGTCTGACCCAGGTAAACCGTCGTCCCCACCGTGCTGGCGGAGCTGGGAAGACCCTGGACGACCTGCCAAGTTACCGCTTGGTCAATGTATGGGCGCGCCCAACCCGGCCAAGTGTAAGCGTCGGTCATCGCCGACGGAACCTGCGGGGCAACGGGGTCGCCGGCGGTCAAGATTCCGGCTTGAGTCTGAACCCGGAACTCTCCCCCAATATTCTGCGCCGACGCCGGATTCTGGGACAGAAGCAACAGCCCAAACACGATCAGGGCGGAAACCCATTTCCTGGACAAAGATGTTCTCCCCCTGGGTTGGATTTCTATTTTTTCTGTCTACAGTATATTATACCGCAAATTATACCCCAAAGTTGGGCGGAGAAGCAACTCCAGCTCCAACCGACGAAGGGTTCGCCTGCGAAGCCGCTTACGGCCGGGCACCCGCCCGCGCCTGAACCGGTTTGTTCACGGCAGGTCGAAAAGGCCACCGCCGCGAAGTTACCGGTGGAATCCCGAACACAAGGGGGCACAGGTTTTGAATCGGCATAACCCCGTCTTAACGAACGGCTGCGGACGCATCCGCTATAACGGCCGGGAACCGCTGACCACCCTCGTGCGGTTGGACTTTGAACCACCATCCCTCAGCGACAACCGGGGACACCAGGAGCGGTTGTTGGCTTCCCTGGAAAAGATCGCACCCGGCCCTTGGACGTTTCCTCTGCCGGTCCTGCGGCGGTTGCCGGAGGTCATGGACGCCGGAACCGTGCAGGCATTCGTCTGTCCGGATACGGGACAGGTGGTGGACCTGATCTCCGGCGTCCACCACGAAAAAGCCTTCGGCTTGGCCGTGGACCTCGGCACCACCACCGTGGTGGCGCGATTGGTGGATCTGGCCGACGGGCGGGAGGTGCAACACGCCGGCGCGCTGAACTTGCAAATGGCCTGGGGTGAGGATCTTTTAACCCGGATCGCCTGGGTCCGCGAGGGAAAGCTGGATCGGCTACGTTCACTGGTTTTGGAAACCATCAACGGCCTGAATGACCAACTGACGTCCGGCGCCGGGATCGATCCGCGGGAGGTCAGAGCCTGCGTGGTGGCCGGCAACACGGTGATGACCCACCTGCTGCTCGGTGTTGACCCCCGCGGCATCCCAAGGGAACCATACCTGCCCGTCGCCAACTCCTTCAGTTGTCAGCGCGCCGAGGACGTCGGACTGAATCTTTCCCCGGCCGCCCCCGTGTGGTTCCCGCCAAACGTCGGAAGTTTCGTGGGCGGCGACGTTCTGGCCGGAGTTTTAGCCGCGGGGATGGCCAGGGACGAGGGTCCATCCCTCCTGCTGGACGTGGGAACCAACGGCGAGGTGGTTTTGGGCGGAGCGGATTGGCTGGTGGCCTGCGCCGGGGCCGCCGGGCCCGCCTTCGAAGGCGGCGTGGCCAAAAAAGGGATCCGAGCACAGGAGGGAGCGATCGACCATGTCGCCATTGACCCCGACGGGCGGGTGACCTGCACCACCATCGGTGGAGGGAAAGCCAAGGGCCTCTGCGGATCGGGCCTGATCGACGCCGTGGCCCAGCTCTTTCGGGCCGGCCTGTTGGACCGAACCGGAGCCTTGCGCCGGGGCGAAAGTTTCCTGATCATACCCGGCGGCAAAACGGTTGACGGGCAGCCGATCACCCTGGACCAGACCGACATCGCCAATTTCCTGCGCACCAAGGCCGCCATGTTTGCGGCGGTGGATTTGACCCTGGACCGGGTGGGTCTTTCTCCAACCGATCTGAAGCGGGTGTACCTGGCCGGCGCAGTCGCCAACTATATAGATGTCGACGAAGCGATCACCATCGGTCTCCTGCCCGACCTGCCGCCGAACCGTTTCGTTCCCTTGGGGAACGCCTCCCTGGAAGGCGCGCATCTGTGCTTGATGCATCGTCAGGCCAGAATTGACCTGCGTGCCCTGGCGGCAAGGGTGTCCTACCTGGAACTCAACGCCGAGCGTGAATTCATGGACCGCTTCGCAGCAGCTCTTTTTCTTCCCCATACCGACGAAAGCCATTTCCCATCCCTGGCCGCCCGCCTGGGAAAGCGACAATGTTGACCGGCCAAAATTGCGTTTTATGGCGGAGGGGGTGGGATTCGAACCCACGGTGAACTCGCGCCCACAACGGTTTTCAAGACCGCCTCCTTAAACCACTCGGACACCCCTCCAAAAGAGCACGCTATTATTTTAACAAAAACGGTGGCCCTTGACCACGCTCGGCGCTCAGTTCCGGTCAACAGAATATTTGACGGGCAAAAGGCGGGGGAATATGCCGATGTGCCCACCAATTAATGGTTATTCATCGCGGCACAGTTCTTCCAAATCTTCAATGTTAACGTTCATAATTCGGCGACATTGTCTCCACCAGTCCCAACCACCACTTATGCAGTCGCAAATCCCCCGTCAGCTCCGGGTGAAAGGCGCAGGCCAAAAAACGGCCCTGGCGGGCCAGAACCAGCTTGTCCCCGAACCAAGCCAGCTTCTCCACGCCCTCGCCGGCCCCTTCGATAAACGGCGCGCGAATAAAAACGGCCCGCACGGGCTCTTCGCCAAGCGCGGGCACGGATAAGTCCGCCTCGAAGCTCTCCCGCTGCCGCCCGAAGGCGTTCCGGTTGGCCTGTATGTCCATCAGCCCCAGGCGCGGCTGGGAGCCGGGCACGATCCAGGACGGCTCGCCGGCGATCTCCTTGGCCAAAAGCACCAAGCCGGCGCATGTGCCCAAGATGGCCAGGCCACCCGCCCCGCCTGTTCTGCCCGTCGCCGCTTCCTTCACCGGCCCCAAAAGCCCGGTCTCCCCCATCAGCCGTCCGATAACGGTGCTCTCGCCACCGGGGATCACCAGACCGACCAGCCCTTCCAGGTCGGAAGGCCGGCGTACCGGACGGACCCTCGCCCCACAGGCACGCAGGGCCCGAACATGCTCCAAACAAGCCCCCTGAAGGGCAACCACGCCCACCAGCGGGCCTGTACCCGTCGCTTCCTCCGACGTTAGCCCCTCGGCCCAACGGCTGATCACCAGCCCCGCTCCTGCATCCTGGCCCCCGGCGCGATGCTCCCGATCTCCAGGCCGGGCATGGCCTCGCCCAAACCTCCCGAAACTTCCGCCAAAACCTTGGGATCGTTGTAATTGGTCGTGGCCAAGACGACCGCCCGCGCCCGCGCCTCCGGGTTGGCCGACTTGAAGACGCCCGAACCGATGAAAATGCCGTCGGCGCCCAATTGCATCATCAAGGCCGCGTCGGCCGGGGTGGCTATACCCCCCGCCGAGAAGTTGACCACCGGCAGGCGCCCTTCCCGTTTCACCAGCAACAGGAGTTCGTAGGGCGCCCCCCATTCTTTGGCCAGGGAGGTCAGTTCCTCTTCCCCCGCCGCCAGAACCCGGCGGATTTCGGAGTTCACCGCCCGCAGGTGACGAACCGCCTCCACCACGTTCCCCGTTCCGGGCTCACCCTTGGTGCGCACCATGGCCGCGCCCTCGGCGATCCGCCGCAGGGCCTCGCCCAGGTTGCGGGCGCCGCAGACGAAGGGAACCGCGAACTCATGCTTGTTGATATGATACTGCTCGTCGGCAGGGGTCAGGACTTCACTCTCGTCAATGTAGTCCGCTCCCAGTTCCTCCAAGATCCGCGCTTCCATAAAGTGACCGATGCGGGCCTTGGCCATCACCGGGATGGTCACCGCCTCCATGATCCGCCGGATGATCACCGGATCGGCCATCCGAGCCACTCCGCCGGCCGACCGAATGTCCGCCGGCACCCGTTCCAAGGCCATCACCGCCACCGCCCCGGCCCGCTCGGCGATGACCGCCTGTTCCGGCGTGGTCACGTCCATGATCACGCCACCCTTGAGCATCTCCGCCAAACCCCGCTTGACCGTCAGCGTACCCTGATCCAAAAGCTCGTCCTCCCTTGGGATCTGGTGAAAAAGGCGCAGCTTACTTGCGTTGTTGCCCACTGTTGGTTGAGAACGGCAATCGGAACCCCTCCATTTCCAAGGAAGGAACGGCAAGCCGTTCC
>JAJZBP010000152.1 GCA_021798855.1 Bacillota bacterium | reverse complement strand
GACGCAAAATCTCCCTCCGACCACTGCGGAGGCCGAAAAGCAGGAGACAACGGTCGAGGTGACCGCCATCGTCCTGCAGGTGTCCGCCGGGCGTCTGCTGGCCACGGCCCAAGCGGTGCTCCAAGACCTGTCCGAACGTTACCATTTGACGGACCTCAAACACTCCGAACCACCGGCGCAAGAACATCCATCTGGTGAGCATCACCATCGGCACGGATAATTCGGAAAAATGGAGGGTGGCCCCATATGAGCCTGGCGCATGAAGCCGCACGGGAAGCGGCGCCTTTTTACCTTCCGGTCGGAACGGAATCCGAGCTTTTCCTGCTGGCTTTCCGGCGCCGGATTCCGGTGCTCCTCAAGGGACCAACGGGAACCGGCAAGACCCGCTTCCTGGAACACATGGCCCACCGCCTGCAGTTGCCCTTGGTCACCGTGGCCTGTCACGAGGATCTGACCGTGGGCGACCTGACCGGCAGGTATCTCTTAAAACACAACGAGACGGTTTGGGTGGACGGACCCCTGACCCGCACGGTGAGGCAGGGTGGGATCTGCTATCTGGACGAGGTGGTCGAGGCCCGCAAGGACACGGTGGTGGTCATTCACCCGTTGACCGACCACCGGCGCCTCCTGCCCCTCGAACGGCGGGGAGAGATCATCCAGGCCCACCCCGACTTCTGCCTGGTCATGTCCTACAACCCAGGCTACCAGACCATCCTCAAGGACATCAAGCAAAGCACCAAACAGCGTTTCATCGCCATCGAATTGAACTTTCCCCCACCGGCGGTGGAAAAGGAGATCCTGATCCACGAAGGAGGCGTCGGTGAAGACCAGGCCGCCCTGCTGGTGGAGTTGGCCGGCAAGGTGCGCCAACTGAAAAACCGCGGCCTGGACGAGGGCGTCAGCACCAGGCTGTTGGTGTACGCCGCCACCCTGATGCGGGACGGACTGCCGCCGCTCGACGCCGTGCGTTGCGCCGTGTTGTTGCCGCTGACCGACGACCCGCTGGTGCAACAGGGACTCTACGACTTGGCGCAAGGGGTCTTGGGAGGGCGAAACTGATGTCGGAGGAGGGCCGCCCCCGCGATCCGGCCGTGGCCCAGGCGCTCCAGATGACCATCAACGACTGGCCGGTCCCCCTGGAGGAAGTGGAACTGGACCTTCTCCGGCAGGTTGGCCAAAGTGATTGGGAATTTGCCCTCGGCTTTTATCGGCTGGCCGGCGAATTGCGGACCGGTTGGGAGCAGCCCACCTTTTTGCTGTGGGGCCGGTTGGCCCTGGCCGCGGTTCGGCGAGACGCCAAAGAAAGTTTGGCCATCCTGCGCTGTTTCGGCATGAAATTCAGACGCCTGCCGGAGAGGGAGGCGGCCGTCCTGCTGGAACAGGCCGCGGCCCTGGCCCAATACCATGTGCGCCTGCCCAAACCATTCCTGGAAGCCGCGCCGCGCATTGACCACCCGGACGCATGGTACCGCTTGGGGGAGCGGTTGGCCGCCCAACACTGGCCCGGCGCGGAAAGCTACTTCTTCCAGACGCCCCATTTCCTCACGGCCGGAGGAACGGACTTGGTCCGGTGGGGCGAGGAGGGAGAAAGTTTCGGGCGTTGGGGGTTGGAGCTTCCCGCCGTTTTCTTCGGCGTCACCCCCCGGCTTTGGCCCGATTGGCAAAGTCTATGGTCCGAATGGCTGCGGTTGGGCAACGAATTGGCCGGGGGCGATCCCGGCCTGGCCAGGGCTTTCTTTGAAGCCTGTCCGCGGCTGGTGGGCGTTTTTCCTTGGGATATGGTCCGGCATTGGGGCGAAGCAGCCTTGGGCGTGTGGGAACGGCACGGTCTGGATCCGGCCACGGCCTACCTCGCCAGCGGCCCCAACCTCCTGCGCCGCCTGTCCGGGCAACCGTTGGAAAAGTGGATCGAGGGGGCGACCGCCGCCACCTCGCCCAAGGCCCTGCGGGCCTACTTCGCCTTGGACACAAGCCTCGCCCGCGACAACGTGCGGGCCTGGCAGCAGGGCGTGGAACTGGAGGAGGTCGAACCGGCCCTGCGAACCTTGGGGGAGGCCATCTCCGGCCGGGAGATGCGGATCCGTTCCCTGAGCGACCTGCCGGAGGAGTTGGTCCACGGCTGGGAAAGCGGTGGCGACGGGGTGCGGATCTACCTGCAGTCGTTTGAAAACCGGGGCCAAGATCGGGAAAGCAACCGTCGCCTTTACCGTCGCGCTTTCCTGCACGAACTGGCCCACTTGATGTACGACACCCACCGGATCTTCGCCCGGAGCGAGGACGCAAACTCTCCTTTTGCCGCCGCCTGCCGGGACGGGGAGGGGTGTGAGCGTCTCCTGGCGGCCTACCACCGGTTGGAGGACGCCCGGGTGGAAACCTGCCTGCAGGCCCATTATCCGGGATTTCTCCCCGACACCGCCTCCTCTGCCGTAAACATCCCCGCGGGCTGGGCCGATTCCCTGGCCACGGCGGCCCAAACGACGCCCGGCGGCGGTTCCGGGCAAACCGGACTCCTGCCGGATTTGAGCGCCCTGGCCCAGGCCGCCGCCTTGGGCGACCATCCCACCCCCCTGCAACACCGGCTGTGGGATCTGTTGGCAAAGTTCCGCTTGGAGGAGGGGCAGGACGCCGGTTACCGTTCCCTGCGCTTTTATCCCGAGTGGGACAACACCCGCGACGACTACCTGCCCCAATGGTGCCGGGTCGGCGAAAAAGGCGTACCGCCCGGACGGCCCGGACTGGTGGAACAAATTTTGACGGAACACCACGGGTTGGTCTCTTCCCTGAAACGAATCTTCACCTACTTCCGCCCGGAGCGCCCCGCCCGCTTCTTCCGCCAACCCGAGGGTGAGCACCTGGATTTGGACGCCGTGTTGGAGGAAATGTCCGCCAATCATGGCAAACTGATCGGCGACGGCCTCTACGTCCGCCGGGACAAAAACCTCCGGGAAACAGCGGCCGCCCTGCTCCTTGACCTGAGCGAATCGACGGACACCATCGTCAAGGGCGACAAGAGCATCCTGCGACTGGAAACCGAGGCCGCCGTGGTCTTGGCCGAATGCCTTCAGGAACTTGGGGACAACTTTGCCGTCTACGGCTTTCAAAGCGACGAACGCCTGCGGGTGGACTTTCAGGTGGTGAAGGACTTCGGGGAAACCTATGAGCCAAGCGTGCGCAACCGTTTTTCCGGCCTGCGGGCCGGGGGTGCCACCCGGCTGGGAGCCGCCCTGCGCCACGCCTGCGCCAAATTGCGGGCCCAACCGGCGGCGGTACGCCTGCTCCTGCTCTTGAGCGACGGACGGCCCTGGGATTTCGACTATCACCACCAGGGACAGGGCACCGGTCGGGACGACTATCCCGAGGCCGATTGCCGCGTGGCCCTGCAGGAGGCCCGGCGCCAGGGAGTGAACGCCTTCTGCATCACCATCGACTCCCGTGGTTATCAATATCTGGAGGATATCTTCGGGCCGTCCGGCTACCTGATCTGCCAGGCAGCCGAGCAACTTCCGCGCATCCTGCCCTCCGTTTACCGAAAATTAACTTGTTGACCAATTTTTATAAAGAGGATTTCTTCGGTCACCGTCGAAACAATCTCGCCTACTTATTTTCGGTCTAGTCCGAAAATTATCCGAAAGCGAGGTGCGTCCCTTGCTTACTTACAAATTGACCGTGCCCCTGCAGGCGCGCGAATTGTTGAAGTTTCCCGGTTTGCAGGGGACTTCCCTGCTGGTGCCCGGCGGGAACGAACCCATATTGCGCTTGGTCTTTTTCGCCTCCACCGTCGTGCCGCAACGGTTGGGCACCGGCGATTTGGTGATTTGCGGGGAATCCGCCTTCCGCAACTGGCCGGGCAAAACGGCCCTCGACCTGTTGGAGGCTCTGGTGGCGGTGGGAGGGATCGGCATCGCCTACGACCGGGGATCCATCCCGGCGGACATCGAGCCGCCCCTGCGCCAACGGGCGGCGGAGCAAACCATCGCCCTTTTGGAATTGCCGCCCGTCTGTTCGCGCGTGGCCATCGTCGACTCGGTGGTCTTCAACCGGGTGCTGAACGAAGACACCACCCTGCAGCCGCGGGAGCGCTTCTACGAGGACATGATCCGGGCTTCCAGCCGCAGCGGCCTGCAGGGCATCGCGGTCAGCCTGGCCAACCTGGTGCGCAATCCGGTGGTGATCACCGACGTGCTGCACCGGGTGATGGCCTACGACCAGCAGGATTGCGACGGATGGCCGCTGGAGGACACCCTCACCTCCCTGGTCTCTCCGGCCCGCATGGAATCGTGGCCGAACCTTTTTGCGGATTTCGGGGTGGATCATTTGATCCACCATGTGCCCGTCCAATTGAACGGCGGCGGGATCGTGGAGGCCATGGTCATCCCCATCGCCGACGACCTCAACTGCATGGGCTATCTCTACGTCCTGGAGGTCAACAAACAAAGGGTCAGCAACCAAATCCAGGCCATCAACCTGCACCAAATCAAACAGGCCGCCGTGGTGGCCTACCTGGAGTTGGGCCGGGATTTGACCAGAAAACGGCAGGAAAAACACGCCCGGCTCAACTTCGCCTACAACCTGATCTTTTCGGCCAGCAGTTCCACGGAAACCGTGGCCGAACCGGCCCATTTTCACAAATTCAACCTGGATGCCTGGCACCGGGTGGTCTACATCCGCATGAAATACCCGAGGCCCGGCGTGTTGCTGGAGCAAACGGAGGACTACCTGGAGAACAAGGCCTGCCGGCTCTTCCCCCATTCGTTGGTTTGCAACCTGGAGAATCAAATCCTGCTTTTTTTGGAATGCCCACCCGGAAAGCCGGAAACCGGCAAAGAGCAGATCGCCAAAATGGCCCTGTCGGTTATGGAACGATTTCCGCCGCGGCAGGTGCGGGAACTGCAGGCGGGGGTGGGAATGGCCAAGCCCGGACTGGAAGGTTTGCGGGAGAGTTACCGCCAGGCCAAGGTGGCCGCCTCTTGCAACGCCTTCCCCTGGGGCAGCCGCCTGCAGTTTTACGAAGACCTGGGCCTCCTCAAACTCCTCAGCGTGCTGCCCCAGGAGGCGGCCCAGGAATACATCCGGGACACCCTGGGACCGCTTTTGGAGTATGACCGGCAAAACAGCACTCCCCTCCTGCCCACCCTGGTCCACCACCTGTTGAAGACGGATTTGAACATCAACCTCACCGCCAAGGGACTTTTTCTCCACCCCAACACCGTGCGTTACCGTTTGCACA